>JALSHP010000136.1 GCA_026982175.1 Campylobacteraceae bacterium | reverse complement strand
CTAAAGCGTTTAAAAATCCAGACATCTACTGTATGCCTGTGGGCGAGAGTAGAAGTAATATTTGGCACAATGACCGAGCAGTTTTTGAATTTTGTATGAAGCATGGATTTAACTATAGTGATAGACTTCATATAAGAGTTTTTGATACAACACAAGGGGTATAGGTTGTACCTTAAGTTTAACTCTATATAATCCAAAAAAATGACCACAAGTAAAGTGAGTAACCATGCCAAACCAAGAATTAAAAGCTGAAGCCTTAGCACTCTTTAACAACAAAGAGTATGAAAAAGCCTTAGAACTTTACCAATACATTGCCAGTCAAGGAGACTTAGCCTCCCTCTCTACCATTGGGTACTTTTACCATAATGGTTTAGGCGTAGAGCAGAGTTATGCCAAAGCCATTGAATACTACCAAAAAGCTTCTGATGCAGGGGAACACTCCTCTTCTTATAATCTAGGACTACTCTACTTACGTGGATTGGGCGTAGCAAAAGACTCAACAAAAGCCCATGAGTACTACTTAAAAGCAGCCATCAAAGGAATGCCTCAAGCTCAATTTGATGTAGCACTCATGCTTGAAGAGGGTGAGGGTTGTGTACGAAACTATTCAGAAGCCGCCTATTGGTACGAAGAGGCTGCCAAACGTGGCAATGCTGAAGCATTTAATAACTTAGGCGTACTCTATAAAGAGGGAACAGGGGTAGAACAGAGCCATGAAAAAGCCTATATGCTCTTTAAAAAATCGGCACTTAAAGAGTCTCCAGAGGGGCAGTTTAATCTTGGGGCGATGTATGGTCAAGGCTTTGGTTGTGAAGAAGACCAAGAGAAAGCCTTGGAGTGGTGTCGAAAAGCAGCCTATAAAGGGCATCAAAAAGCCAAAGATATTATCTATCGTTTACAGCAAGATGGTCAGATAACCTTTTAGGAGGGTTCTATGATAATTAGAAAACTATTTAAATTTGAAAATGCCCACATTGTTAGAGGATGTACCACGCAACGATGTTCACAAAATATACATGGGCATTCTTATAAAATAGAAGTTCTTTTAGAATCAAATTATTTAGACCATGGTCAGATGGTTTATGATTTTGGGCTTATGAAACAGACCATTAAAGAGCTTATTGAAGCTTTTGACCACTCCATTACCCTTTGGTCAGGTGATGACACGCTTTATGTAAAAGATATGAAAAAGCACTCAACACGTTGGGTAGAATTACCTGTCTCCCCCTCTGCTGAACAGTTTTCACGCGTTATCTACTTAATGGTTGAGCGTGTTTTATCTTGTACTGGCATGGTCAATGGTGAACGTGAAGTTAAGCTTCATAGCATTATTGTTCATGAAACAGAGACGGGTTATGCCCAAGCTTTTAAAGAAGATGCATATAATAAATTAATGGGAGAGATAAGTTTAGAGAAGATTATTTTCTCTCAACAAGTAAAACAGGAGTGGAAGAACCCTAAGTTATGGTATGCGTTATTAAATAAAGAATTAATTATAAATCCTAAAAAAGTATAATCCATAAAAAGTATAATCCATTAAAAATATGTAAAAAACTTATGTATATAACTGCTTATAGCAACTGAAATAATATCTTCTTAACACTACTTATACTATATATAAAACTTATATATAGTATAAGATTAGACGATACTAAACTGTAGAAATTTTCTTCATACTCCTCTTAATCCCCATAAAATAAGACTCTAATACTAAAGTTTATCTTAGTTGTAAATAGTAGCAAACTATAGTATAATTACAGATATTAAAATATCAAAAAGGATACAAATAATGAAAAAACTTACCGTTTTATCAATGATCGCAGCATCACTACTACTAACAGCTTGTGGAGACTCAGCTACTGGAGCAGAAGCCAAAGCAGCAACTGAAACAAAAACCGAAGCACCTATGAAATGTGGTGAAGGGAAATGTGGAGCAGCAGGAAAATGTGGTGGTGAAAAATCAGCAACAACTGAAGCAAAAGATGCCGTAACCAATGCAGCAGAAAAAGTAAAAGCAGCAGCAGCTCAAAAAGCAACTGAAGCAGCAGATGCAGTTAAAGCAAAAGCAACAGAAGCAGTTGATTCAGCGAAAGAAGCAGCAAGTTCAGCAGCAGATGCAGTTAAAGAAAAAGCAGCTTCAGCCGTTGACTCAGCAAAAGCAGCAGCAGGTTCAGCCGCAGCAGCAGTCGCTTCAGCAGTAGATACAGGTGCAGGTAAAGGGCTTTACGCTAAATGTGCTGGTTGTCATGGTGCAGATGGAAAAACAAAAGCAATGGGTAAAGCACCTGCACTTGCTGGTCAATCAGCAGCAGACTTAGAAACAAACCTAAAAGCATATAAAGCTGGTACTAGAAATGAACATGGTATGGGTATGTTAATGAAAGGTCAAGTTGCTTCAATGAGCGATGATGACATTAAAGCAATATCTGCTTACATTGCAGGACTATAGTCTTTAATTTGTTCGGGTTTTAACCCGAACAATCTTTTTCAACTTACTTCTTTTTCAACTTATTTCATTTTTATTTTACAAAAAAATCCTCTTTTTTCTCACTCTTTAAATCTAACTTTACAGCTATCATTTTAACGGCTTGACCTTTTTCTAAATAGTCTATCTTTTTAGTTGTCACAATAAAACCGTCAGCCTTATCAAGAGGTGCAACCATTCCTGGTTTTTGACCTTTAATCACTTCAAATGCGTCTCCATCCCATATGCCAAGCATCACTGTATTTTTTCCTGCTCTAAATTTATGTTCATTTTTCATTTTAGTGCTTATGAGAGCATGATAAAAGCTTTTTGTTCCTGTGAGTTTGGCAATAGTAGGTTTCACAAACATCTCAAAGTTTACCATGGCTGCCAGTGGATTTCCAGGGAGATTAATGACAAAACACTCCCCCAATTTTCCAAAGTTGGTAGGACGACCAGGTTTAATGTCAATTCCTGAAAAATAGGTTTTCATGCCAAGCTCTTTAAAGGCTTCTTTTGTAAAATCTTTGTCGCCCACAGAAACCCCACCAGAAGTTAAAATAAGGTCGGCATCTTTGGCATTGTTAATGGCTTCTTGAAGTGATTCCATCGTGTCCCCTGCTGTTGAGATGTAAGAGACATCACAGCCTAGCTCTTTGGCACGTGCCGCAAACATGGGAGCATTTGAGTTGTAGAGTTGATGAGGTTCAATGCGTTCATAATGGGCTTTTAGCTCCTCACCTGTGGAGAAAATGACCACTTTAGGTTGTCGGTAAACTTCAATGTGCGTAATCCCTTGTGAGGCTAAAAGTGCCATGGAGTAAGCTGTTATTTCTGTTTTGGCTTCTAAAAAGATTTTGCCACTTTTAATGTCTTCGCCTTTAAAACGAATAAAATTATTCTGTTTAATAGTTAAAGGTAATTTAATGCCATTTTCTGTTGGCTCAACATCTTCAATCGCCACAATCGCCTCACATCCTTTAGGCGTTGGTG
>JALSHP010000135.1 GCA_026982175.1 Campylobacteraceae bacterium | reverse complement strand
TTACAAGTAATTATCTCATTTGAATAGAGACCTAGTTGCTCTTCAATCTTCAGAAATTGGTCTTTGGTAATAATAAATTCAGGTCGTGAAGTATCTGCTTTATATAGAACTAAATCTTCTTTCAACCCATCTATGGTCTCTTCATGAAATTTTATTGACTGTTTATCAGACTTCTTCTCTGCTTTTAAACGCTCTATTTCATCTGTTAATTTTTTTAACGCTACTTTATAGTCTGCTTCATTCTCTTCGATTCTTTTTTCAGCGAGAAGAAGTATCTCTTCAAACTCTTTTAACTCTTGTTCTCTTTTATGAAAACTACTTCCATCTTTAGTGTCACTCTCTAATTGACGTTCAAGTTTTTTCAAAGCAGTTGCATTAGAAAGAAGCTCTTTTTGAGTAGTTTTTAAATTTTGGAGTAGTTTCTTTGAAATAGTTTTTTCAGATTGAAGCTCTTTTTCTACTTTAGAGAGTAAACTATTACGCTCAGCAATAGTATTTTCTAAACTCTTTTTCTGTTCTAAATATTGTTTACTATATATGGTTTTAGATAAAAACCATGAAATCACAAAGCCTAATAGCATTGCTAATACAAGCCAAAATGTCATTTTTATAATTAATTCCATCATAATTTTTCCTCTATGTAAGTTATTCTATAAATATTTCTATCATGCAACTTCAGCATAGGTTTAACCATGGAGTAGTGTCTTACCTCACTATTATTCATTTCAATATAGAACTTTGATGCATTCAAAGCAACACATATAAAAATTAACAATAGAAAAAGAATTGTTCCACAAAGAATTATGCTTGAGCTATTCATAATTAAACCTTAAATATTAATAATTGTTTAATTATATTATAAAAAGTTTTAAAATATACTATAATTCAGAAAATTCTTCCTCTTTTAAATCAAATACATCAATATTCTCTTTGCCATTCGCGATTTTTTCTTTAGAAGTAACATTTCCTAGTTTTAATTTCATATCAGATGCATTGGTTGCATGTTCTAAAACAACCTCTTCTGAAATTCGTTTCTCTTTATAGAGAGCTAAAAGGGCTTGGTCAAATGATTGTGAACCATAAATTTCACTTCCTTCTTCAATGCTATCTAAGATTTCGCTGTCTCTATTTTGGGCTATCAAATCTACTATTCTTGGTGTTTGAATCATCACTTCTAGTGCTGCTGCCCGTTTACCATCAACTGTTTTCACAAGTCGTTGACAAATAATTCCTGAAAGAACGGAAGCCAATGTCACACGAATACGATTTTGCTCCTCTTTAGGAAACATACCAATAATTCTATTGACCGTCTCTTTTGCATCTAATGTATGAAGTGTTGAAAAGACCAAGTGACCTGTATTAGCCGCATGTAGTGCAATTTCAATTGTCTCCAAGTCACGCATCTCTCCTACTAAAATAATGTCTGGATCTTCCCGTAAAGCCCCTTTTAGTGCATTGGCAAAAGAGTGTGTATCTTGCCCCACCCCTCTTTGAGAAACAAGAGACTCTTTGTCAGGGTGGACAAACTCTACAGGGTCTTCAACGGTGATAATATGCTTTTTTTTAGTACTATTTATATGATTTAACATGGCAGCAAGTGTCGTAGATTTACCTGAACCTGTTACCCCTGTTACAAGCACCAATCCACGATGCATTTCAGAAAGCTCTTTAATGGCATTGGGTAAGCCTAACTCCTCTAGCGTCAAAATCTTAACAGGAATAATCCTCATAACAGCAGATAAACCATCTAATTGGTAAAAGAAGTTCACCCTAAAACGATTATCTTCATCTAAGACATAGGTACAATCCAACTCTTTCGTCGTTACCAATGTATCATATTGTTCTTTGCTTAAAATGGCTTGGGCAATCCCATCTAACTCTTCAGCACTAATAACCCTATCACCTAATTTCAATAAGTCACCTGAAACACGTAAGCGAATAATCGAACCTGATTTTAAGTGTAAATCACTTCCACCATTATGTATTAAATTTTTTAAATAAAATTGTAGTTTTTTTTCCATGTTAATATTCACTTTATTAATTTTTTATTAAATTATATCATAAATATTATTAGTTAATAAAAATATAATATTTATTGCTGAAAATATGCGTTATACTTTTAAAAATAAAAATGATAAAAAGGTGAGAAAATGGCCAGTGTATTATTACCCTTAGCAAAAGGTTTTGAAGAAGTAGAAGCAGTAGGACTCATTGATGTACTTAGACGAGGAGGAGTTGAAGTGCGTATTGCCCATATGGATGGAGATATGGATACAGAATTGGTCTTAGGTGCTAATGGCATTACCATCAAAGCTGATACCTCCATTGCCAATGTTCTTAGTGAAGATTTTGACATGATACTACTTCCTGGAGGATGGGATGGTACCTATGCCTTAGCTGACAATGAGACCGTTCAAAAACTCCTTAAAGAGTTTAAAACCAAAAACAAAACCATTGGTGCTATCTGTGCAGCCCCATACGCTTTAGACAAAGCAGGTGTATTGGGTAATGAGTTTACTTGTTATCCAAGTGTAGAAAATGAGATAGAACAAAATGGCTATAGAAGTGACCAAAAAGTCGTTATAGATGGTAATATTATGACCTCCAGAGGTCCTGGAACAGCTCTGTGTTTTGGACTTGAAATTGTTAAACATTTAGTCGGTATCGATACTTATCAAGCTATTAAAGAAGGAATGCTTTTAGACTATTGTTAATCATAAATAAGCTCAAACCTCTTTGTTAACACACTTAGTGGCTATTTCTAAATTAAGCCACTAATGGTTCTAAACTTTCATGAATACCATCAACAATTTTATAAGCAAGATTTAACTTGTTTGCCAACAGTTCCAAATATTCTCTTTCCGCTTCATTATCAAGGTCAATCGCAAAGAGACTCATATAGTATACTTGCTCCTCCATTCCCTTAGGCACTTCCTTGACAAATTCATGAAGATTAAATTGCTTATTAAATTCATACTCAACAAACATCTGTTGTACTTTAGACATATCGCCCATAAACTCCATAATCTTTTCTCTCTCTAGCTCATCTACTTCACCATTTGCTTTAGCAGCATTAACCATGGCCTTCAATAAAATATAAACTTCCGACCCAGCATTAATTGTATCTATATCTTTGTTAACAATTTTAGAAATAACTGCTTTTATCGTACTATCTCTATAAAAAACCTCTTCACCCATAAACTTATTAAACATCTCTTCTAATCTAGAAATTAATTTCATTTTTAAATCCTTATACTAATATTTTAATTTAAGAATATTTTAACTATTTAAATTTAAAACTTCCTAATTTAGGTAAATATATTAAGATTATTTTAATATTTAAGCTATTTATCAAGAGTTTCAAAACATATAATAATAAATAAAAATAAAATTCCCACTAAATCATTAAGTATCCATCTTCCCAATAGCACAAGAGACAAAACTCTTAGCTGTTATTCCCACTTCTT
>JALSHP010000134.1 GCA_026982175.1 Campylobacteraceae bacterium | reverse complement strand
TGCATTACCTCTAATAATTTTTTATCAATTATATCACAAGTAAAATTTGACTACAATAGTAACATTAGTTAACACTTTAGGAGTTCTATGTGTCTTTAGCCTTAGCCAGAAAATATCGCCCCTCTACTTTTGAAGATTTAATTGGTCAAGAAGCCGTTTCACAAACACTCTCTTTGGCATTGGAAAGTGACAGACTCTCTCATGCCTATCTCTTTTCAGGGCTTAGGGGGTCGGGTAAAACTTCTACCGCACGTATCTTTGCAAAAGCACTTCTATGTGAAGGGGGGATAAGCTCTCATCCTTGTGGCGTTTGTGACCATTGTGTGATGGCAAAGGAGTCACGGCATATGGACATCATTGAGATGGATGCAGCTTCTAACCGTAAGATAGATGATATACGTGAACTCATAGAGCATACCAAATATAAACCCTCAACAGCACGATATAAAATCTTCATCATTGATGAGGTGCATATGTTGACCAAAGAGGCATTTAATGCTTTGTTAAAAACCCTTGAAGAACCTCCTGCTTATGTCAAGTTCATTTTGGCAACCACAGATCCTCTTAAACTCCCCGCGACCATTTTAAGCCGTACCCAGCACTTTAGGTTTCGTAACATTCCCCAAAGTGTTGTGGCGAAACATTTAGCCCATATTTTAAACCTAGAAAAAGTGGAGTATGATGAGAATGCGTTAGAGATAATCGCCCGTTCAGGAGCAGGGTCGGTGCGTGATGCCTTGACGCTACTTGACCAAGCCATTGTTTACTCTAAAAATTTCATTAACATAGAGACAGTCACCAAGATGTTAGGCATCATCGAACCCTCTATGTTAGAAGAGCTTTTAAATGATGTTTTAGAAAAAAATCAAACTAAGATTTTAGAATTTATTAACAAAGCTTCTGAATTTGAAGCTGAAATGGTGATAGATGAGTTGATGCTTCATTTAAAAGAAGTGCTTTTAAGTGGTTCACAATTAATTAGCCCCATGATTATGGAACGTTTCTTTAGGGTATTGGCTGAATCTAAAACACTTTTAAATATGGGTTCAGATGGTGATTTTGTTCTTGCTCTTACACTCTTTAAAATGATGGAGTCGCTACAAATCAAAGAGATAGACGGCATGATACGAACCCTTGAAAAAGAACTAGAAGGTATAGAAATCACCTCTGAAGTACAAACCCGTAGGTCGGTTTCCCCCGATGCCGACAATATAAGTTCAAATATCATTAAAGAGCCTTTAATTCCAGAACAAATTAAAGAAGAGATAAAAGTCGAAGAACCAGTAGTAGAGAGAGTACCAGAAGCACCAAAAGAAGCAGTAAAACCTTTAGACACAGGAGCAAAACTTTTTGAAGAACTCATCGTTAAAATGTACGATAGAAACTATGAGCTAGGAGAGTGTTTTAAACATGCCATTGTCTATACCTCTTTTAAAGAAAATATACTAACATGGGAGTCTTCGGCAAATGCTGAACAGAAAACGCTACTTAAAAACAACTGGATGACCATACGAACGTTTGTACAAGAACTCTATGGATTTGAGTGTACAATCAAAAACAACGCGAAGGAGTTACCCTCCTCAGTGACAAAAAAAATGGAATCGGAGACTTCAGTCCCGAATACTACGAGGCTAAAGCCATCGCTTCCTAAAGAGCCAGAAGAGGAGATGAAAAGCTCATGTATCTCACCTGGTCATGGTGGAACAGAAGCTGCCAAAGAGAAAGATGAGCAGAACATTTTAGATGAACCAATGATTGCCAAAGCATTGGAACTCTTTAACCCCAAAACCGTTAGGGTTAAGCGAAAGTAGGGGCTATTTAAACTCTACTTTGAGCAGTTTAGAGAAGCTCTTTTTGGGATTTTTAATTAAAATTTCGGTTCGGTAAGAGGAGATAAACTTCTCATCAGCCACTTTCCATATTTTAGAGATTTTAAATTTTGTGGCTTTATCATCTATGTAGATGGTTTTAGATTTTATATCTTCAAGCTCTTTAGACTCCAAAAATAGTACCAATTTACCTTTGTTTAAATCTTGCACTTGGGCTAAGGGCGTTCCCATGTTTACAAAGTCTCCTTTGTTGACTAAAAGTTTATAGATAAACTTGTTCTTAACTTTGATGCTCTTTTTACTAATGCTATCTTGCAGACGGGTTATCTCATAGTTTAAATCGAGTTTTTGTTTTTTTAGATTATCTATCTTCTCTTGGGTTGATAAATATTGCGTTTTTGCATTGGTGTAGGCATAAAAAGCGTTGTCTTTTTGAGTATTGGAAGCTGAAGCAATACTCTCAATACGGAAGTAGTATGCCTCTTGTCTACTCATAGACTCCTCTAGTGCCATTAAAATCTCTTGGTTTGTCTGTATCATGCGTTCAATGAATTGCAAAGATTTTTTTGAGGAGTTGATTTTGATGAGGTCTAGTTTGCTGTCTAGTTTTACGATTGTACCAGTGAGGGTTGTCCCCTCTCGTTTTATATCTGCTTTAGTAACTTGTGCCGCAACAGCCGACTTAAGGGTAATGGTCTCAAATGGTTCTATTTTGGCATAGTGTACTTTCGCAAAAAGGAAGAGGGGTGTTAGGAGTAATAATATAGGTTTCATGAGGGGGATTATAACACGATTGGGTTAAGAAGTTAGGTATGACGATAAGCCGTGTTCTGTCGTGGGTAGTTATTTATCTAGGCGTATGGTTGCCCATACGCTCAAGCGAAGCAGTTTTGTCAATCCAATGACCTAATGAAACTTAATACCATTGCTTCTTGCTACGAACAGGGTTTACCTAGCTACCTATGTTACCATAAGTACTGGTGAGCTCTTACCTCACCCTTTCACCTTCACCACAATGTGGCTGACTTCTCTCTGTTGCACTTGCCCTCAGATTACTCTGGCCATCTGTTAGATGGAGTTCTGTTTCATGTGTAGCACGGACTTTCCTCTCGTGACCTAAGTCACCAGCAACTACCTATCATACCTAAAGCGAATTATAGCACAAATTAAGACTTTTTTTCTGATATAATTATTTTGATAGTTTGTATTAAACAGGAAATTTTAAAAGGGAAATTTAACAGATGAAAATATTAAAGTTGTTACTACTGTTTATTATTTTGGTACTACTACCTATTCTCTATGTCGCCATAGATAGTAATGACCATAAAAAACAGATTAGCATTGCCATTGGTTCTAAAGTAGATGCCTACAGTGAGTATGCAAAAGTGTATGCTAAGGAGTTTAAAAAAGAGGGGATAACTTTAAAGTTAGTGGAGACCAAAGGCTCTGTTGAAGCCCAAGAGAAGTTGCTTAAAGCAGAGGTAGATTTTGCCTTTGTACAAGGGGGTACAGAAGAAAAAGGGGTCTTGGCATTGGCAAACATTATGCTTGAACCCATTTGGATTTTTTATAAAGGGCGTAAAATTTCCAATCTTAAAAGTCTTAAAGGCAAACGCATTGCCATTTGTGAAAAAGGTTCAGGC
>JALSHP010000133.1 GCA_026982175.1 Campylobacteraceae bacterium | reverse complement strand
GGAGAATTTTTCTTTGGGATTCGTAGTCTTTTACGTAAAGTAATCTATACTCATCGTGACAAGAAACTACTTCCTGTGATAGAAAATGAATTATCAAAGCAATATTTTTTTGTACCACTTCAAACGTATAACGATTTTCAGATATTACAGCACTCTGGCTATGGATCTATTGAGAAATTTATTATTGAAGTATTAGAATCTTTTGCATATCAAGCCAATGAAAAAGATTTACTTATGTTTAAACATCATCCTATAGATAGAGGTCGTAAAAACTATAAAGAGTTTATATTTCAACAAGCAGAAGAACTTAGTATAGCAAAAAGGGTTATGGTTGTTCATGACCTACATTTACCTACTTGCTTGGCACATACTAAAGGCACTATCACTATCAATTCAACGGTAGGTCTTTCTTCTATCTTAAAAGGAATCCCTACCATAACATTAGGAAGAGCGATCTACAACATTGAGGGGCTTACAAACAAACATTTAAACTTAGATGAGTTTTGGACAAAGTGTACCCAACCAGACCAGGATCTTGTACTGAAATTTAGGCAATACCTTATAGAGACTACTCAGTTAAATGGTAACTTTTTTGGGCGTATGCCTGATGTTTAAAAACATTTTAAATTGATAATAAACCATCCTATAAAGAATAGCTGAAAGCCAAGCTATTTTTTAAAGGCATGGGAATATTGTTTAATTATTTGAGTATTTTGAAAAGAGTATTCAAATGACTAAATAAGAACGTAACAATATTTGGTCAAAGGTCAATAACAACTCATTGTTTTCACAAGTGCTAAAACTAAAAGAGATTCTAAACTAATTAGGAATAAAAACTCTGTTTGGGTCATAAGGTTTATTATGTTTTGCAATAGCAAAGATGATGGTAGCTAATTTTTTAGAAAGAATAATTAGAGCTTCTTTCTTAGATTTACCTGAAGATATTTTGTCATAAAATAATTTCTTTAATTGGGGATTATGAAGAACAGAGCCAACAGCCGCCATATAAAGTGCGTGTTTAGCAATAGGGATACCTCGTTTAGCAAGTCTGCCAACAGATAAGGAGTTACCCGATTGATACTGCGTAGGATAAAGCCCAAGATAACCAATAAAAGATTTAGCCGAATCAAAACGTCTAAGGTCTCCACATTCTCCAAGTAAAGAGGCAATGGTTTTAATAGAGACCCCAGGAATGGATTTGATATTTTCGACTGTATTGTCAATGGCATCAATTTCAGATTCAATAAGTTCTTTAATTTGAGCTTCAATTTGAAGTTTTTCTTGACAATAAAGCTCTAATATCCTAATATTAGTAGTAATCATTAAAGCCCTTGCTTCAGAAGCACGACCAGCATAAACTGAAGATTTGGCTAACTCAATTAAGAGCTTGGCTTTATCTTCAGAGAAATTGTTACCTCGAATGTGTCGAAACAGACGGGTCAGTTTCTTTGGCGTGGCTGACGCTATATCCGTAGCAGTAGGGTATTCTTTGATGATTGCTAATCCTGTTTTGGTAAAAATATTAGGAAAAACTTTAGCAATTTCAGGATTAACCGTTGCCATGACAGTAGAGATTTCTCTCTTGATACTTTTAATCTTTTTATCCAAAGAAGCTTTTAATCGTCCAAGAACTTTAACTGAATGATAAGCATCATTAGAGATATGACTCTCTTTGTATTTACCTGTAGCTAAAAGCTCTGCAATAACCAATGCATCAATGGCATCATTTTTAATCTTCTTCATAGTAGAAAAGTCTCTAAACTTAGCTGTCTGATACGAGTTTAATAGAATAACTTTATAGTCACTATCAGTTAAATACTCATATAAATTCTCTGAAAAAGCTCCTGTTGATTCCACACCAATGATAAATTCATCTTTATTATTGGAAAGTTCAGCCAACCTTTTTTCTAATTTTTGCAAACCTAGAATATCTGTGTATATCCAAAATGGTTTACTTGCAACTTCTCTATCATCTCCTAAAATACAAACATAATGCTTCTCTTTTGCTACATCTATTCCTACATAATACATCTTTTAAACCTTTGTGTTAGTTCTAACGTTCTCATAGCTTCGTGTTATATAAGGTAGAGTTTTCTAACACTCTCCTTGGCATCCTATAGATGATTTTTTAAAGCTAACACAAGACGTTTTTTGTGCTGGTACTAAAGTCCAAAAAGGAAAAAAACTTGTTTACTATTAGCTTTTGTGAAAACTATGAGTCGTTATTGTTTCACCAACCTTATTTTACTATTTTGGTTGGTTTTATATTATACGAAGGATTTGAAATGAGTTATTGGAGAAATTGTACCAAATGTGGTTCGAGAATATATATGGCTGAAGTTCAACCACCAAATGCATATAAGTCATATTGGCTACCCTTTGAGGATGAACTGCTCAATAATTGTCATATTGGACATTGCCATAGGACGAGTAAAAGAGTTTCTTTAAAAGCTACACAAAAGGCTAACTTTGTTAAATGCCCTATTTGCAATCTTAACATACGAAAGAACAGATTAGTAAAACATAAATTTAAAACTCATAATAAAAAACTAACTAAATATTAGAAGTTGTATTGACTTAATTAGACCTTTAACCTCTCCCCAACGATAAAAGGATAAAAGCAATAAAAAGGGACAGTTTCTACCTTTAAACACCTAAATTCTAATATCTAAAAAATCCCAAAACAAAAACATTACAATTTGACATATTTTAAACAAAAATAAATATTTTATGTTAAAATACTCTATCCCAAAAAAAGGATAGCTCATGGGTGATAAAGATATTGTGAGTAAAGAGATTCTAAAAAATATTGCACGAGATGTAGCACGGCATATTTTGCATATTGAGATAGATGAAAATATGGAACTCATCGATAAAGAGTTTACACGCATAGAGAAAAGAGATGCTGATTTGCTCTTTAAAAATGGAGATGAGATAATTCATATTGAGATACAGAACAATAACCATAAAGAGATGCACAATCGAATGTTGCGTTATTTGTCAGATATACTCTTTGAGTATGAATCATTGACCGTAAAACAGTATCTGCTCTATATCGGTAAAGCACGATGTAGCATGAAAAACAGAATAGAAAATTTTGGTTTAAATTTTAACTATGATATAATAGATATAAACGATATATCTTGCGAATCATTTTTACAGAGTGATGACCCCTCAGCTGTGGTTTTGTCGATACTTTGTGATTTTGAAGGAAAAGATAAACAGATGGTGGTGAACACCATCATTAAGAAACTGCTCAAACTCTCAAGAGATGAACAGAGTTTTAGAAGCTACCTAAAAATGGTTGAGATATTATCAACCAACAGAAACTTAGAAGATAATGTAAGAAAAGGAGAAGAGATGCTAACCGTAGATATTGAAAAAATGCCATCATTTAATATTGGATTTGACAGAGGAATTCAAAAGGGTATTCAAAAAGGAATTCAAGAGGGCATTGAGAATGGTGTTAAAAAAG
>JALSHP010000132.1 GCA_026982175.1 Campylobacteraceae bacterium | reverse complement strand
CACCTCCTAACTTTAAGTTCTCTCAACAAATCGCACAAGATGAAGGAATTGAGCTACCTTTTGATCAAGAGTATTCGCTAGAGAATGATATTAAACTCTTTATTCATCTCTCACAAAAAGGGCTAGAGAAACGGCTTAAAATCGTGCCTAAAGAGCGACATCAAGAGTATCGTGACCGATTACAAGTGGAGATGGATATTATTAACTCCATGAAGTTTCCAGGGTACATGTTAATTGTTTGGGAATTTGTTATTCAAGCAAAAAAAATGGGTATTCCAGTAGGGCCAGGGCGTGGGTCGGCAGCTGGGTCATTGGTGGCTTATTCATTGGAGATTACAGACATTGACCCCATTCCTTACGGTTTGCTTTTTGAGCGTTTCTTGAACCCTGAACGGGTGAGTATGCCCGATATTGACATGGACTTTTGTCAAGCCAGACGGCAAGAGATTTTGGACTATGTTATTGAAAAATATGGTCGTGTAAACGTCGCCCAAATCATTACCTTTGGGAAGCTTCAAGCCAAAGGAGTCATTCGTGATGTGGCACGTGTACTTGACATGCCCTATTCACAAGCAGATGCCATGGCAAAACTGATTCCCGATGAGTTGGGGATTAACCTCACCGACTCTTACGCCAAAGAGCCAAAAATTGCTGAACTTTGTAACAGCAATCCTTTGGCAAAACGCACATGGGATTACGCTTTAGCACTAGAGGGACTAAACCGAAACGCAGGAACACACGCAGCAGGAGTGGTGATTTCCAATGAACCTCTTTGGAAAAAAACACCCCTTTTTAAACCCACAGGGCAAGACACTTTAGCGACCCAATACAACGGAAAATACGTTGAAGATGTTGATTTAATTAAGTTTGACTTCTTGGGGCTTAAGACCCTAACGGTGATTGAAGAAGCTTTAAAATTAGTGGAAAAACGACATGGCAAACGCATTAACTTTGTGGAAGAGAACATCAATGACCCTAAAGTTTACCAATACATCTCAACAGGTGACACGCTTGGACTGTTTCAGATTGAGAGTGCAGGAATGCAAGACCTCGCTAAAAAACTTCAACCAAATGGCTTTGAAGACATCATTGCGATGTTGGCACTCTACCGACCAGGTCCGATGGAGTCGGGGATGCTCGACGACTTTGTGGAGCGTAAACATGGACGTGCCGAAATTACCTATATGTTTGCAGAGCTAGAACCGATTTTAAAGCCTACTTATGGGGTTATTGTCTATCAAGAGCAAGTTATGCAGATTGTGCAGACCATTGGTGGATTTAGCCTTGGTGGGGCAGATTTGGTTCGACGTGCAATGGGTAAAAAGATTAAAGAGGAGATGGACAGACTCAAAGAGGAGTTTGCCATAGGTGCTGGGAAAAAAGGTCACGATATGCAAGTGGCACGTGAACTCTTTGACCTCATTGTAAAGTTTGCAGGGTATGGTTTTAACAAATCGCACTCAGCAGCGTATGCGATGATTACTTTTTATACCTCTTATCTAAAATACTACTACCCAACGGAGTTTATGGCGGCGATTTTAACGTTGGAGAAAAACAACACCGACAAAGTAGTAAAATATGTCGATGAACTTAAAAGCCTTAACATCTCGTTACGCCCACCCAACATCAACCGTTCAGATTTGGTTTTTCAAGCCGATGAGATAGAAGGTGAAAAGATAGTTTTCTTTGGAATGGGGGCATTAAAAGGAGCTGGAGATGTGGCGATTAATTCCATTATTGCTACGCGTAATGAGGGGGGAGCATTTAAAGACATGAATGACTTTGTCTCACGAATTGATGCTTCAAAAGTAAACAAACGTGTCATAGAAACCCTTTCTAAAGCAGGAGCATTTGATGACTTTGGTCACTCTCGTTGTGCCTTAATTAGCCAAGTAGAAGCCATTACCGAAGCTGCTGGAAAAGCAATGTTAGCCAAAAAACAAGCTGTGGGTTCTTTGTTTGGAGGTGGTGAAGAGATGACCTCGGTTAAAGTAGAAATAAAAGAGATGCCAGAGTATGAACTCTTAGAGATTTTAGCCATTGAAAAAGAATCCTTGGGCTTTTATGTTTCAGGTCACCCTTTAGACAAATACCGTGAACAACTTGACAATATCAAATATACTTTGAGTTCTGAAATAGACGATTTAGCCGATGGTTCACAAGCCCTTTTTATTGGTAAAATAGAAGAGATAAACACACGCATCTCCAAAAAAGGAAACAAGTTTGGGATTGCAAACATCATGGACTTACATGGAAACATTGAGTTGATGTTGTTTGAAAATCGTCTGCAAGAGCTAGATGAAGATTTTGACCTCGACAAGCCCATTGCTTTTAAAGTGAAAATCACCAAAGATGGTGACTTTACACGAATGAACATCTTAAATATCTCCTCACTTAAAGATGCCAAAAAATCTAAAGTTAAAGTGGTAAAAGAGCAGAAGCATACCCCTGAACCCCCAAGTGAACCTGTGGTCTTAGCCATGAGTCTTTTACCTGATATTAAGATGATAGAAGAGTTGTATTGTTTAGCCGAAAAATACCCAGGTCGACACCCTTTACAGTTGGCGATTAAATCTAAACTCTCCGATGTCATTATTGAGTCTAAAATGAAAGTAAGCCGTTCTATTTTAATGGAAGCGAAGGAGTTGGGAGTTTATGAAGAGGAGAAGTTGGTGGTCAATGGCTAAATTTCTTAGCCATTGAGTTAAGCGTTATTTTGGTGTGCCAAACTCTTGACTCCAATAGTGGGTATATTTTGAATCTTCATCTTTCACCATCGCCATGCCTACCTCTGTAAAGTTTGGATTCATTAGGTTCTCACAATGGTAGTCACTCTCCAACCATGAATCAACGGCTTTTTGTGCATCGTCCATAGTTGTACCTCCTGCAAGGTTTTCAGCAAGTCTATGCCACTTATATCCATAGGCTTCAGCACGTTCTATTAAATCACTTTTTTTATTTAGAGCATAACCTGTCCAATCAGATGGTGTACCAGAACCCTCATGTTCAAACGTTTGGCTTTTAACTAAATCTTGCGTATGCTCATAAGCTGCACTGTAGAGCTTCTCATTCCATGTTAATGGCGTTGTTGCCGAAAATTTACCTTTGCTACCACAATCTTGGGCAATTGCTCTTGCATTATTGATGGCTGTTAAATATTTTGCTTTGAGTGCTTCAGAAATTTTAGGAATGCTTACGTCAATTTCCTCTTTAGTGACAATAACATTAAGTGTATCACTAAGAACTTTAGCATCATTATAAGTGACAGAGAAGTTTAAAAGATGTACTCCTAAGGTGGTTGAAGTATAGGAAAATGAACGTGTAGTTGCTAAGGTGTCTCCTTTATATTGCCACAGATAAGAAGCGACCTCGTTAGGGTTTGAGAGCTTTTTAGGTTCTATTAAAAGAGTATCGTTAAGAACCATGCGTCTCTCTTCACCCATATCAAGTTGAGGTGCGACACTCTCTGTGGTAGATTGAGGTACAGAA
>JALSHP010000131.1 GCA_026982175.1 Campylobacteraceae bacterium | reverse complement strand
CTTCATTTTGAGCAATGGTTGAACTAAACTTTGAGAGATGAGGTAAAGAGGCTTCATAAGCTTTTTGGGTTGATTCAGAGTTTTCTACTGAATTTAAATGAGAAAGTGGTGTAAAGAAATTTCCAAGTTCTTCATCTAAATCTTGCATCGGTTTAATCACTTTATCATAAGCACTCTCATCACTTTTTACAATGCCCTCTATGACGGACAGTTGTGAAGCTAACATCGCTTCTAAATCTTTAGGGAATTGTTCTAAATTTTCTATTTTAAATTCTTGAAATGGCATATTTTATCCTATTTTGTTATTCATGCGATTATAGCGAAAAAACATCTTAATTATTTCCAATTAAAAAAAACTAACAAGCTAATGAAATTGTATATTTAATAAAAATTTGATATAATATTAAATAAACTTTAAACTAAAAAATTAATATAATATAAGGAAAAATGATGATTAGATTAGAACTCCTACTCGATGAAGACCATGTTGAGACAGCAAAAAAAGCTTTGAGAGAGATTGGTGTCAAAAAGATGCTTCTTTCAGAAGTTAAAGAGTATGATGAAGAGCATACCCATATTGAGGGCTATAGAGGTTCAACTTATGTTGTTGATTTTGTGCAAAAAACAAAAATGGAAATCTTATTAACCTCCGAAGATATTGTTGATAGAGCTTTACATATTTTATCAGTAGCCAATATAGATACAGAAGCCATTGTCTATTCAATCTCTAATCACTATCATGTCACTAAACGTGAGTCTTAAAGAAGTTCAACCTCTTTAAAGCGTTTTAAACGCTTTAAAAAGTAAACATCAATAAGCTTGGCTAAGTTTGCTTGTTTCTTTTCAAAATCCTCTTGGTCAAGATACTCTAAGATGTTAATATGATAATGTACTCTAAACTGGTCTTTTGAAATGGTATAGTTGAAAATATTTTTATTATTCTCATCTATACTGTAAAACTTTAGTACAAATGAGTAGACAATATAGAGGGTTACTTGATGCTCTTCTTGGCTCTCGTTTGTCGGTCTAAGATGTTTTATTGCCTCTTCAATCGAAAAACTTTCCCCCTCTTCTTGCGTTAAATATTTTGCATAATGGGACATAAAGCTATCTTCTTGCATCTCATCTAAAAGACTTTTTAATGTTAACTCTCTTAATTTATAACGATACATAATCTTAGTGGCTACTCTGTCATTTCCAGAGATACGATAGTTCTCTCGGTAGATATGTTTCTCCTTATCATCAATAGGAACATCCCTTAAGAGTTTAGGAAAAAGCTCAAAGCTAAATTGACCCATGGCAGTCTTTTGTCTCAATGTTACTTTTTTTAATTTCTCAACTAAACTGTAAGCTGATACTAAATTATTGTAGTTAATAAAAATCTTTTCATAACTTTTTAACGCCTCATTATAGCTATAAAGTGAACGTGTTGAACGTAGTTCGTGCTTATCGTAATCGGACTCTTCAAAAGTATGTGAATTAAGCGTACTACTCGAAGATATTTCGCTCTTTTCTCTTTGAAAAAACCTTACTCTTCTCTCTTTTATATACCTTACAAATGATTTAGCCACTTCAAGGAAAGAGGTCTCATTCTCTTTCTTACGAACAAAAGGGATAACAATAGAGTAAATAAGCGAAGAGTATATAATAAAATTGATGAAGATACCTGCTATATGGGCAAGTATATTTAATATCATAGAGTTAGCGTTAGGAAATTCAACAATAGGAACTTCCCCTGTTAACGTGATAATCGCCACAAAAAACAGAACCTTTTTTGTTTCACCATCTAAAAGTAGTGCTTTATTTTTTTGTAACTCTCGTATGTCCTCTATGTCAGCTTGATAATTGGCATTGTAACTGATATCTTCTAACTCTTTAAGCGTCTTGTTTTGATGGTACATTCCAAGAGACTCTTTGGCTTTACTCGCTGTCTCAATAAAAAAATTAATAGAAGCTTTCCACTTTCTATAATAGAGCGTATTTAGAATGGTCTCCTCTTTTTTCACATTGAGATTGGTTGTGCTGTTTCCCACTTTAATATAATATGCCTCTTGAAGCTTTGTGTCCATCATGTAAAATTTAGGGATAACTTGAAGTAAGTTTTGAATAAAAATTTCCGTAGCCGATTCATCATCTAAATCTTTCATTTTTTTATATTTATCGCTCTCATGCTTTATATCTTCCAAAAGGTATGAGTTGAGCTTTTTTAGAATGTCATTGTTAACGGAAATCTCATCAATAATTTGATTGAGATAAGCTCTTTTTGTTATTTTAAGAAAATTCAAAATAACACGCTCTTCAATGGTGTCTTGAATAACTTTTTGAATAACCTGCTTAAATAAACCCTCTTGCTCTTTGGATTGCAATACTCCATTAACTTTTAGCTTAAGCGTAGGGAGTTTATCTGCTATCGTTTCATAAACATTCTCTAAGATACTCAATTCATAAAGCTCTCCCTCTTCCAAATTTAAGCCATGTGTAAAATAGATACTTTTGTTCAACATCTTTTCAAAGTTTCGATTAAGAATGGTATAAAAACCATCATTATTACCCTCAAGTGAAAACTTTAATGCTTTCTCTTCTGACAAAACATTCTCTTTGACAATTAAACTTGAACTTATCTCTTCAAAAAGTAGATTATCCACAATAGGAGAA
This sequence comes from Campylobacteraceae bacterium, assembly GCA_026982175.1. Classification (GTDB taxonomy): domain Bacteria; phylum Campylobacterota; class Campylobacteria; order Campylobacterales; family Sulfurovaceae; genus UBA1140. The sequence goes on along the minus strand of JALSHP010000131.1, from coordinate 836 downwards.
AAAGAAGTGAGCAAACTTTTCATAAATCCAAACAAAGCATTTTCTTCTTCTACATAACCAATATTTGTATTTAAAAATGTATTTTCAATATTAACCCTGCTCTTTTTGTTTAGATTATTGGCTAAAAATACTAAAGCTTTATCTAAATGCTCTTCATTGGTAACACCATCGAAATAGACAAAGCCCAAAGAGTCAATGGTAAACGAGATATTATCTTGAACAAATCGAATCCAAGACCAATTGCTGTTAGATTTAACCTTTAAACCCTCAATATTTAACTTCTCAAAAAACTCTGAAAAATCAATAATCGGTAACCAAAATACGTAAAGTTTAGCAGACATCTTTTCCCCTTTTCTATTTTCTTGTTAGATTTTAACTAATTTGATATAATCGCGACATTAAAAAACAAGGTTAGCCCTTCATGTATATCTACGACAGCGTAAAAAAACAGAAACTCCCTTTTGAATCCATTGTCCCTAACCAAGCCTCCATCTACATCTGTGGGCCTACTGTTTATGATGATGCCCACTTAGGACATGCCCGTTCTAGCCTTAGTTTTGACCTTTTGGCTCGTACTTTAAAAGCACTTAACTACCAAGTAACCGTGGCTAAAAATTTTACTGACATTGACGACAAAATCATTAAAAAAGTGCAAGAGACAGGGCAAAGTTTAGAGGAGATAACCACACACTACATCGCCTCTTATAAAAGTGAAATGAGAGCCTTAGGGGTAGTTGATGCCGACATTGAACCCAAAGCGACGCAATCACTTGAAGCGATGGAATCTCTCATCAATAATCTCATAGAAAAAGATATTGCCTATGTGGTAAGCTCTG
>JALSHP010000130.1 GCA_026982175.1 Campylobacteraceae bacterium | reverse complement strand
AACGGCAATGGTTTTTTTAGCATTACCTTGCCCAATTACATATTTGTCCAAAAAAGAAACTATCTCTTTTGGGGTAAGATTAGTCGGAATAGCAGTTGTCAATTAAAGCTCCAATAGTTTAATGTTTGTGTTGGTGTAGATACAAATCTCACCTGCAATGGTCAAAGACTCTTTAACCAAATCTTTAGCCGAAAGGTCGCCATGTCTGTCTAAGGCACGTGCTGCTGAAATGGCATAGTTTCCACCACTTCCAATGGACGCAATTTTGCCATCTTCTGGTTCAACCACATCACCTGTTCCTGTCAAAATGAAGATATGCTCTTTATTTAAAACCAACATCATCGCTTCTAATTGGCGTAAATGTTTGTCTTTTCGCCACATTTTAGAAAATTCAATAACCGACTTTAAAATGTCCCCTTTTTTCTCTTCTAAAATATTTTCAAACATATCAAAAAGATTAAAAGCATCTGCCGTACTTCCTGCAAAACCTGCAAGAATTTGACCTTTGTAGAGCGAACGAATTTTAGTCGCATTGCCTTTTAAAATGGTGTCACCAAAACTAACCTGTCCATCACCACCAATAACGGCATTGTCTTCACCTTTGTAGGCAAGTATTGTTGTTGCATGAAACACGCTATTCTTCTCCCTTTATCTCAACTGTGACAGTGGCATGAATTCCATGACCTAGCTTAATATCTACTTTATGTTCACCCACAGTTTTTAGAGCTTTTTTTAGCTCCACTATTTTTTTGTCAATTTCAATGTTCATCTGCTCTTTAATGGCTTTAGCAATGTCCTCTTTACCCACAGAACCTTGAATTCCAGCAGGAGCTAGTTTTTTAGTAATGACAATGTTTTTCTCTGCTAACTCTTTCTCTTCACGTGTTAAACGCTCTAAAGTCTCTTTCAACTCTTTTGCTTTTCGTTCTTCTTCAGCTTTCCAGTTTGCAACAACATCAGGCGTGGCTAATTTTGCCATACCTTTTCCAATTAAGAAGTTTTGACCATAGCCATCTTTAACCTCTTTAATCTCACCTTTTTTTCCTAAGCTTTTCACATCTTTTATTAATAATACTTTCATATCTTATATCCTCTATTTAGTAAGTTGCTATTTTAGCAAAATTTTCTATATAATAGACATAATCATCTTGAATTTTCAACTAAAAGTAAACAGTTTACGTTATATATAATTAAATTATAATATAATACCTTATAATGAATGATTTACTAAAAAAAATAGCAAACTACTTTAATCCAATTTTACATGAAAGCTGTATTGATCAAGAGCAATACAATAGCGTTAAAAATTTACTCATTGATAAAGAAAAAAAACTCTCTGCATTATTAGAACAAGCTCCTGTGGGGATTTTTTATTATGACAATGACTTAAAAATATTACGACACAACACCATGTTCAAAAAACTATTTGGCGTAGAAGAGAATCTAAAAGCCTTTAGCCTTAAGAAAATTGAAGATGAAAATGTCGTAAAACTTTTAACAAAAGTCCTCATAAACCCTTCAGAAAAAGAGGTAATTGGGTCAGATAAAATTTCTTTTCATGAAAAGTCAATCTGGATTGAACTCACCTGCTCTTCTCTACTCAATAACGATAATGAGATTATTGGTGGTATTGGAACCATTGAAGATAAAACAGAGGAACATGCAACTTATGAAAAAATCAACTATATTTCACTACATGATGCCTTAACCAATCTTCCTAACAGACGTGATTATCAAGAGTATATGAAAATTTTAATTACCAAAGAGGAACATTCAGAACGCTACTCTTTTTTATTTTACATGGACTTAAATCACTTTAAACAGATAAACGATACCTTTGGTCATGTGGTGGGAGACAAAGTTCTACTAGAGGTAGCTAAAAGATTACAAAGTTTACCCATAGAGCATAAATATCTCTCACGTATTGGAGGAGATGAGTTTATTATGGTAGTGCCATTCTCTGCCACAAGCTATGGTGAAGCTAAAAAAAGAGCTGAAGAGATAGCATTTCTCATTAGAGAGTTATTTAACACTGCATTTCATATTGAGGGTTTAGACCTTTTTATGACAACAAGTATTGGTATTGTTCTCATTGAACCAAACAGTAAAAATACCGAGCAGATTATTCGTCAAGCTGATATGGCGATGTATCAGACCAAACGAGAGGGATTAAACAATATTCGATTCTATGATGAATCTTTAGATATTCAACAACGAGAACTCACCTCCTTACAACACGACTTAAAAGGGGCTATTGAGAATGGAGAGTTAGAACTCTACTACCAACCCATCGTCTCACTCAATAACAATACACTCCATGCCGTTGAAGCACTAATCCGTTGGAATCATCCACAAAAAGGCTTCATTATGCCCAATCAGTTTTTACCTATGGCAACCGAGTCTGGACTCATTACCAAAGTTGGATGGTGGGTGGCAAAAGAGGTTTGTAGGCAACTTTACAAATGGAAAGAAGCTAAAATAATTAACTTTGACTATGTCTCAATCAATATCAATGCCCGACAACTCAATGAGGCAAATTTTGTTGAGCAGCTTGAAAGCTGTCTCAAAAAAGGAAATGTTAATCCAAAACTCTTAAAACTAGAACTGACAGAAACTACCCTCTTAGATAATTTTGAAAATACTTATAATATTATTCAAAATCTCAAAGAGAAAGGAATAGAGTGTAGTATTGATGATTTTGGTACTGCCTACTCATCACTCTCTTATCTAAAAAAGTTTTCCTTTAAAGTTTTAAAAATAGACAAAATGTTTATTGATGACATTCAAACCAATGAAGATAGCCAAGCATTGGTCAAAAGTATTATTGACATTGGAAAACAGTTTAACTATAAAATCATTGTTGAAGGAGTAGAACGAGAAGAGCAGAGGCTAAAACTACTAGAGTTTGATGAATCAATCTATTACCAAGGCTACCTCTGTAGTCAAGCCATTCCTGCCAAAGAGTTTGAACAGAAGTTTTTGACTTATATTTATCATATTTAAGATTTATTGTGGTGCATTAAAATGCACCCTACTCAAACCCCTTTAACTCCCCCTCAACCTTTGCCATCTTCTCCATCGCATCAGCCAAAGCTTTTTTATTCTCACTAATTACTTTTTCAGGGGCATTGGCGACAAATCGCTCATTATTAAGCATTCCATTTAGTTTTGCTATCTCTTTTTCAAGCTTCTCTTTTTGCTTAGTGAGTTTCCCAATAATTGCCGACATATCGACATCATCAGTAGAGATAAAAGTCTCTAAATTGTCTGAAACATCGGTTACAGAGTTCTCTAGTTTACTATCTACAAAACTAATCTCTTCTACTTTTCCAAGTTTTTCAATAAATGGTTTCATCATCGCTTCATCTGCACCACTTGGCAACTTAATAGAGGCTTTTTCTATTTTTTGATTGCCTTTGTCAATGAGTGTCTTACAGCGTCTAACAGAAACAATGGCTTCCATAATGAGGTCAAACTGTTTTATTACCTCATCATCAATAT
>JALSHP010000129.1 GCA_026982175.1 Campylobacteraceae bacterium | reverse complement strand
ACCTGTCAAGTTAATCATCAAAACAATCGCAGTCAATACAAACGATGCAGCCCAAGCCAACTGGCGACTCGCTTCATCTGGATAAGTGGCTAGGTTATAGATACTAACTGTTAGTGATGGAAACTGTCCTGTTAAATCCATTGTGAAAAATTGGTTGTTTGCTGAGGTAAATAGTAGTGGTGCTGTCTCTCCAATAATTCTAGCAAATGAGAGTAAAATACCTGTGGTAATCCCCACTTTTGCAGCCTTAATAACAATTTGCATGATGATTTTGTGTTTACTTCCACCAAGTGCTATTCCTGCTTCTCTAAGCTCTTTGGGTACAAGTGCTAACATATTGTCCGTAGTGCTGATGATAATAGGTATCATCATAATAGTTAAAGCAATAATCCCTGCAAAACCATTATAGCTTCCAAATGGAGCAACAAAAAGAGCATAGACAAAAACCCCAATGACAATAGAAGGAGCTGACATCATCACATCGCTTAGGTTTCTAATAACTGATGCGAGTCTGTTTTGGTTACTGTACTCTCTAAGCCAAATACCTGCAAACATTCCAATAGGAACGGCAATGGCTGAAGCGATAAGTGCCATTGTAAATTGACCAACAAGTAGGTTTCTAAGCCCTCCACCGACTAAGTCATTGGTAAAGGTACTCAAATGAAGTACTGACACCCCTTTGTAGGTTAGCGTAGCTAAAATCCAAAAGAGAAAAGTGATACCAATAATTGCCGATAGTGTTGATAGGATTAAAATAATCTTATTTAATAGTAATCTATTCATCTATTTAACCTTTCTGCCTAAAAAGTAGAATTTCGCAAGTGAGATAATAATAAAACTCACAATAAACAAAATAAATGCAAGGTAGTACATACTACTCATCTCTAGCCCCTCTGCTTCTGAGAAGTTGTTTGCCAAAAGAACAGGAATTGAGGTTGTAGCATCGGTTACTTTACTAGGAATAGTCATAACAGAACCAATCAAGAATGCCACTGCCATCGTCTCACCCAATGCACGACCAAGAGCCAAGATAATCGAGCCAATAATCCCACCTTTTGAGTAAGGCATTATCACATCTTTGATAACCTCAAATTTTGTAGCCCCCATCGCATAGGCTGACTCTTTTAGAACATCTGGAACGGTATTCATCGAGTCACGCGTAATTGCAGCCATAAAAGGAATAATCATAATCGCTAAAACAATACCTGCTGTAAGTAGCCCTACCCCATTACCACCAAAGGTAGATTGAATAATCGGTGCAAAGTAGAAAAGCCCCCACATACCGTAGATAATACTAGGAATAGCTGCCAACAACTCAATGGCTATGGATACAGGTTTAATAAGTGTCTTATGGGCAATCTCTGTTAAGAAAATAGCTATTCCCATTGCCAATGGCGTAGCGATTGCCATAGCAATAAGCGTACTCAACATTGTTCCTACAATAGGGATATACCCACCAAATATACCTATCTCTTCATCATCTTCATCGGCTTCCCAAACTTCACTACCCAAAAAATCCCAACCAAATTCATGGAGTGAATCTTGTGCATAGCTAAAGAGAATGGAAAATATACCAATCAAGATAAAAAATGAGAGTGTTGCTGAAAAAAAAGAGAAGTTTCTAAAGAGTTTTCCACCCATTTTATGCCTTTGTCCTAAATTGACTTATATTACTTTAGAGTGGTAACAATTTGGTAACAAGAGGAGAAGCGTTAGTTCATTTAAGGGTAAAAAGGTTTGACAATGGAAATGAGTAATACACTACAAATCAAACTTAAATCGCTAATCGTTTAGAAATTTCAATATCTTTCAAAAGTAAAGCGTTAATAACACTATTTAAAGAGAAATTCGTGTCTCTATCTTTAAGCTTTTTTAGAAAAAACTTTTTGACTTCATCCTCTAAATATATTGGAATATCAATCTCTTCTATAGGGACATAAAACTTACCTTGTTCTGCATTTGTAAAGTCGTACTCTTCTTTCATGACGGACACCTCCTTTGGTATGCTTTTTTCTCATGGCTTGTTGCTTTTCTTGCTGAAATAATTCTAGTGAATTCTACACCATTTTTATCTCGAAATGTATGAACAACTAAAAGTAGCGTTTTGTTTAATGATTTACCTAACAAAACCCATCTATCTTCATCTTCTGAATGTTCACTATCATACGTACTCAATGCGTAAATATCTGAAAAAACATAAGATGCCTCTTCAAAAGTAACACCATGTTTTTTCATATTAATAGTCTCTTTAGTTGTATCCCATTCAAATTTCATGTTTTAATTATATCTAAAGAAAAATTAAAAAATTCATAGTCAAAGCTTAAACCCAAATTTATCCCCTCTTCCCTTTCCCCAGCATCTGCGAAGGACTATACACCAATGCCAAAACCCTAAAAATAAAAAAGATAAAAATAACCAACAAAAGAAACAAAATATCATCATGTTTCTTTTCAGGATAAGAGGTCAAGATAACCACATCTCGAATGAGAAATACAATAAACATATCAATCACGAAACGAAGCCTAACCCTTTGATTTTCAATAAATTCAGCCACCATTTTAACCACTTCAAGAATGACAACAAACTCTAAGAGTAAAATAACTGCTTTGTAAAAATCTATTTTAGCAGTTAAAATAGAAGCAAAAATAAAAATGGAGACGATGATGTAATAGTTTTTTAGTAAAAATTTTTTCATGTGGAATTTTAAGCTAGAGAGGTAACAAAGTTATAACACCCTCACCACTTCCCATGTTCCATCAAAATTTTCAACCAAAGCTGTACAAGACTCTACCCAATCGCCTGTGTTCATGTATTCAACCCCTTCTATTGTTTTAATATCTGCTTTATGAATATGTCCACAAATAACCCCATCATAACCTGCTTGTTTGGCGTATTGGGTAGAGATATTTTCATAATCTTTAATGAAGTCCAGTGAGTTGCGTAAATTATCTTTAAGTTGAGCAGAGAGCGACCAATAGCGTTTAATGCCAAATAATCTGCGTACAAAATTAATGATAGGATTAAGATTGAGTAAAAACTCATAGCCCATGTCACCAAAAATAGTAAGCCACTTTTTAGTAATGGTCATAGAGTCAAACATATCTCCATGAGTGACAAAATAGTTTTTTCCATTGAGTGCTTCATACTCTATGTCATTGACAATGTGAAGATTGTCTCCCATGAGAAGAGGTAAAAATGAGCGTAAAAACTCATCATGATTCCCTGTTATGTAGTAAACATTTGTCCCTTTTCTAGCTGACCGTAGAACTTTTTGAATAACATCTGAATGCGACTGTTTCCAACGAAACTTCTGCTTAATAGCCCAACCATCAATGATGTCTCCAACTAAATAAAAGTTCTCTGCCTCATTCTCTTTAATAAAGTCTAAAAGTTTATCGGCTTGTGAATGTTTTGTACCCAAATGGACATCTGATATAAAGATAGATTTATAGTTTTTCATGAGCGAATATTAAAATAATATGATTACAGAAGAGTTACAAAATATTACTAAGCCATCA
>JALSHP010000128.1 GCA_026982175.1 Campylobacteraceae bacterium | reverse complement strand
GCTACTTGGTACATCTAATTTTAGATGAAACGTATAGTGTAGATTTAGGAAATAGACGCATGAAAAAGTCAGCTGGAACGGCTTTTAAATTGGGAATGTTTAAAACCAAAAATCAAAAATTTCAAACGTTTTTGGTCTATTTGTCTATCCCTCTTTTACTGCTTATTGCCCCACCTATTGATTTACTTCAAACAGCTATTTTTTCACAAGAGGCTTGGCTAAATTTTAAAGATATATTGTTACCGTATGATGGAAAATGGTTTTTTCATTAAAGATGAGTATAATGCCAAAAATATTTAATAGATTTCTTGCAAAACTCATGAATTGAGCATATTGTTTAGTGTATATTAGATTTTATCCTGTTTCTTTGATGGACTAGCCTTAGCTAATTCAAAAAGATACAGGATAAAAGATGATGTACAATAAATAATAGGCTCTTTCATTGAGTTTTGCAAGAAGTCTAATTAAAAAAGCTAAGGCATAAGATGACAATATATGGCATAAAGACCTGCTCCACAGTAGGAAAAGCAAGAAAGTTTATGAAAGAGAATGGCATAGAATTTGATTTTGTAGATTATAAAGTAGAGCAAGTTGGCGAAGCAAAAATTCGTGAATGGTTAAAACAGATTGATATGAAAGTCCTTTTTAATACACGAGGAACAAAATACAGAGATTTAAAATTAAAAGAACTCAATCTTGATGATGAGGGTAAAATAAAATGGATGGCAAAAGAGAACTATCTGCTTAAACGCCCTGTTATTGAGTATGGTGATGGTCAAGTACACGTGGCGTATGATGAAGAGGTTTACAGAAAGACTTTTCTTTAGATGACACTCTTTTAAATGATACTTCTTTGTGAAAGATAACTTCTACTTTTGTGAATAATCACTTAGGAAAAAAATATGAAGTAGAAGTTGTAATAATTTATGAAGAGAGGTATTAAAAACTAGGAAGAAAAAATATCTCTTTCATGGAGAAAGTATAGATAATTTTTGTGAATGGATTGTGGAGGCTATCTCACACAATTGTTTAAGCTTTTTCTAAGAGAGCATATCTGTCAAACATATAGATACCTACTCCAATCAGTAAGAAGCCAAATGGTGCAGACCAAAATGTTGTTTGAAACTCATAAGAGAGAAGCTTAATGGTTGCATAAATAGTTAATATCACTCCTAGTGTAATGACCATGGTACAAGAGAGTTTTGCTCTTTTCATAAATTTACTATCTAATTGAACATGCTGAAATAAATGCATTAAAAATATCCTTGTTGTAATTATTTTTTGAAGTATATCAATTAATATTTTAATTTAATATTAATTTAATAATTAAGTTATAACTTTAGCTTGATATACTCTTTTCTATTAAAGTTTTAAGGAGATTTTTGATGTTTGAACTAGCTGAATACATAGGGATTATAGCTTTTGCTATTAGTGGTTTTTTTGTAGGAGTAAGGGCAAGATTAGATTTTTTAGGGGTGCTTATTTCGGTTTTTTTAACGGCATTTGGAGGAGGGGTTATTCGTGACATTATTGTAGACAAAACTCCTTATGTCTTTTTGCACTCTATGCCAGGGGTGATTGTTATCTCTCTGATGGTGACACTCATACTTTTTAAGTTTCACAAACGTCAAAGCATTGAAAATCGTCCTTTTTTTATTGTGAGTGACTCCATTGGTTTGGTCTCCTTTAGCCTCACAGGGGCAATGATTGCGTTAGAAGCCAACTTAAATTTAACAGGGGTACTCATTCTTTCTTTTGTAACTGCTGTGGGTGGGGGGATTACCAGAGACATTATTATCAATGAAGTTCCGTTTGTCTTTAAGACAGGGTTTTATGGAACAGTCTCACTCTTAGTAGGATTACTTCTTTATGCTTTAGACTATTTAGCATGGATAAATATCTACAGCATGAGTTTAGTTTTTTGTTTAGGAGTTTGCATCCGTGTGATTGCTTACTACAAAAAGTGGTCGATACCTTTGGTTTAATTTGCTAAAATTAGAGAATTATTTAAGCGTAAGCAAGAAGGCACAATTATGAGTAAAGAGATTATTAAAATATTTGACACCACCTTAAGAGATGGAGAGCAAAGCCCTGGGGCTTCTATGAATACCGAAGAGAAGATTCAGATTGCCATTCAACTTGAAAAATTAGGAGTGGACATCATTGAAGCAGGGTTTGCAGCGGCTAGTCCAGGGGATTTTGATGCCATTGAGAAGATAGCACAACGTATTAAAAATTCAACTGTTTGTTCCTTGGCAAGGGCGACGGATGCAGATGTTAAAGCAGCAGGTGAAGCGATTGCACAAGCGAAAATGAAGCGTATTCATACCTTCATTGCTACCTCACAAATTCACATGGAACATAAACTTAAAATGAGTTCTGATGAAGTGATAAAAAGAGCTGTTAGAGCCGTTAGTTATGCCAAAGAGTTTGTGGAAGATGTTGAATTTTCATGTGAAGATGCTGGGCGTTCAGACATTGGGTTTTTAAAAGAGATTAGCGATGCCGTGATTGAAGCAGGGGTTTCAACCATTAATCTACCCGATACAGTGGGCTATAAATTGCCAAGTGAGATAGGTGAGATGGTACGTGTAATGTCGGAGTATACTAAAAACAGAGCCATTATTTCAGTACATAACCACAATGACTTAGGCTTGGGTGTTGCCAATTCACTTGAAGCAGTAGCTAATGGTGCTAGACAAGTTGAATGTACCATCAATGGACTTGGCGAACGGGCAGGAAATGCTGCATTAGAAGAGATTGTCATGGCATTAAAAGTACGTTCGGATGTTTTTGAAAAGTATGATACTAACATTAATACGCAAGAGATTTACCCTGCGAGTCGTTTGATTGCGAATATCACGGGGATTGAGCCTCAACCCAACAAAGCGATTGTGGGGAAAAACGCTTTCTCTCATGAGAGTGGTATTCATCAAGATGGTATGTTGAAAAACCGTGAGACCTATGAGATTATGAGTCCTGAGAGTATTGGCTTGTTTAAGAGTGACACCTTAGTGCTTGGAAAACTTTCAGGTAGAGCAGCCTTTAAAGATAAACTAGAGAAGTTAGGCTTTACCTTAGAAGAAGAGGCACTTAATAAATCGTTTGAGCGTTTTAAAATCTTAGCCGATAAAAAAAGAGAGATTCAAGATGCTGATTTAAGAGCTTTAGTAACCAATGAAATGACCAAATCGACACAAATTTTTGAGTTGATTTCATTGCAACTTATGGACTGCTCCAACGGTGTGCCAAGTGCTGCGGTGAGAGTGAGAAAAGAGGGTGACGAGATTTTAGAGACAGGGATTGGTGAGGGGATGATTGATGCTATCTTTAAAACCATTGAGAAAATCTCTGGCTTAGAGAGTCGATTAAAGAGCTACAAAGTAAAGTCTGTCACCGAAGGTAAAGATGCTCTTGCCTCTGTAACGGTAAAAGTAGAGTTTAGCAAAGATGAACCTGCTATTATTGGGCATGGTTTACATTTAGACACCATGGTCGCAAGTGCTAGGGCTTACATTGGAGCGTT
>JALSHP010000127.1 GCA_026982175.1 Campylobacteraceae bacterium | reverse complement strand
GAACGATAAGGACGATAACTATGATGTTCGTTGCGTTAGAGACGGACAGTAGATTTTTGGTTTTTGTAGGGGTAGGGTGCATTTTAATGAAGCACAACAATCATGTTTTTGAATCGAAATTAATGGGATGTTTGAATGTTGTTTGACGGTGCAATAAATTGACACCCTACCAATGCGAATGTTTGTAAGCCGTAGGGTGTCATTTCAATGCACCACAAATAAAATTGGCAAATTTAAAAATGAATTTGTTTTTTATAAATGGTATGCGTATCACGGTGCAATAAATTGACACCCTACGATTTTTAAAAACATTACAATTTGACATATTATTAACAAAAATAATTATTTTATGTTAAAATTAAAAATGTCAAATTATAAACGAATTTTTTTAGATGGCTATAGCTATTACCTTACCATTGTAACGCATGGACGTAACCCTATTCTTATCGAAAATATTGAGCTTTTACGTGAGAGTTTTAGGGTAAGTCGGAAAAAGTATGATTATAGAATTGATGCTATTGTAATTTTACCTGAGCATTTTCATATGATTATTACACCTAAGAAGTCTATGGATTATCCAAAAATAGTTCGAGCTATTAAATATTATTTTTCAAAACATTGTAATGAAAAATATTATGCTTATATGGAGCAGTCAAAGAGCAGAAATCTAAGAGGTTCAAAACCTATTTGGCAAAAACGATTTTATGAACATACCATAAGAGATGAAAAAGATTATTATGAAAAATTGAATTATATTTATAATAATCCAATAAAACATGAATATGTTGAAAATATTGAAGATTGGAAATATTCATCGTATGGAAAATAAAATGGTATAAAATATCACGGTGCAATAAATTGACACCCTACGAAACACATTGGCATTGTAGGGTGTCATTTTAATGCACCACAAATAAAATTGGCAAATTTAAAAATGGATTGGCATTGTAGGGTGTCATTTTAATGCACCACAAATGAAAATGGCAAATTTAAAAATGGATTTGTTGTGTAGGGTGTCATTTTAATGCACCACAAATGAAAATGGCATCAAGATTTGTTAGTTATTTAATCTAATTTTGCTATACTAAAAACATTAAAATTAAATAAGGATAAACAATGGATTTAACAGATTTATTAAAAATGGGTGCAAGTGCCATTCAAGGCAATTCAGATGACGCAACAACAGGACTAGATTCTAGTGCAATTACAGATGCTTTAGGTTCTTTACTTGGTGGTGGTTCTGATGGTGGAATTGATTTGAGTTCAATTGTATCTGGTATGTCAAGTGGTGGTGGTCTTAGCGATATTGTTGGTTCATGGTTAGGAAGTGGTGAGAATATGCCAATCTCTATGGACTCTATTACCGATTTACTTGGAGCTGATAAAATCTCTGAATTTGCTTCTTCTTTAGGGCTTTCTGAAGAGTCTGCTAAAGGTGCATTGGCTGATGCCCTTCCAAATGTTATTGACAAAGCAACTTCAGGAGAGGGGTCTATTGTAGAAGATATGTTAGCCCAAGTTGGTGGTGTTGATGGTGCAATGGGTATGATTGGTAAGATGTTTAAGTAGGGTGCAATTTATTGCCCCAATTTAATAATATTTCTATAGGTGGTGCAATGAATTGCACCCTACGGCTCTTTCTACTTCTTTTTTCTCCTTTTATACTCAATGCCACAACCCTAAAAATAGCCTCTTACAATGTTGAAAATCTTTTTGACCTGCAACACAATGGCACGGAATATGAAGCGTATGTTCCTAACAAGCATAACTGGACACAAAAAAACTTTGAGAAAAAACTACTTAATATGGCTGAAGTTATTTGTGACATAGATGCAGATATTATTGCTCTGCAAGAGATAGAAAATGAGAATGTGTTAAAACTTCTAAAAAAGCGTTTGCGTTCCATTGGCTGTTTCTACAAATACCATGCCATTACCCATAAAAAACACTCTGCCATACAACTTGCCATACTCTCTAAAGTTCCTATTAAAAGTAGTAAAGAGATAAGGGTTAATAAAGCGTTAAGATATCGTTCTATTTTAGAGACAAAGTTTATGATAGAGAATAAAGCTTTGTATGTTTTCAACAACCATTGGAGTTCCAAACATTGGGCTGAAAGCAGTCGAATTAAATCAGCTAGAGCCTTAAAAAAGAGATTGCTTCAACTGCCTAAAAATGTAGAGTATATTCTCTTAGGAGACTTTAACAGCGACTACAATGAGTACCAACATCTTCAAAAAAAGTTTAACGATACACAAGGGCGAGTAGGACTTAATCATATTCTTCAAACGATAAATAATGATAAATTAGTACGCGAAAAAAACATGAAGCACTTAGGCTTTAAACACTACAACCTTTGGTTGGAACTCCCCAACTATCAACGATGGAGTCATAACTTTTATGGAAACAAAGAAGCATTAGATAGCATCTTGTTACCTCCCTCACTCTTTGACCAAAAAGGTTTAGAGTATGTTAACAACTCTTTTAAAGTATTTAAGAAAAAATACCTCTTCACTAAAAAAGGCTACATCAACCGTTGGCAATACAAAAAGAGACGACATCTAGGCAAGGGCTACTCCGACCATCTACCTATTGTAGCTATCTTTTCAACTTTGCCCTATGAGCATGATGAGGCAAGAGAAAAAATCATAAAGGGTAGTATGAAAGATTTATATGTCAAAAAGCTAAAATACGCTGTTTTTGTTCAAAATCTAAAAGTGATTTCTAAAGAGAGAAACTTGGCTAAATTAAGAGAGGCTCATGGAAAAAAAGAGATTTATCTCTACGGAGCAAAAGGCTTAAAAAAGGGTGGGGTGTATGACTTAGTAGTCTATGGGGTCAAAAATTATAAGGGAATGCAGGAGATTGTTGATTTTGGGGTTGAACTCCAAAGCCAAAAAAAGCTACCATAAGCCATGAATTATTATTCCGAAATATTAGCTTTTCACATTATTGCTGTTTTGTCATGGATGACCATGCTTTTTTATATGCCACGTCTTTTTGTCTATCATCAAGAGCATAAAGATAAAAAAGATTTTACTGATGTGGTGAAAATTCAAGAGCGTAAAATCTACAAAGTTATTGGTTTCCCTGCGATGTTGGCAACCATTATCTCTGGTGGAGTACTTATCTATTTAAATCCTACGCTTTTAGAACAATCTTGGTTTTTAGCCAAACTCTTTATGCTAGTTTTGATGATAATCTTTTCTTTCTCTATGGAGTATTTTAGAAAAGTTTTAGAACGTGATGCTTGTACCAAAAGTGGGCAATTTTTTAGAGCCTACAATGAAGTGCCAACACTCTTTGCCATTTTAATTGTGGTATTTGTCATTACTAAGAGTATTCCAATCTATTTCTCCATAGGGATTACGCTCTTTTTTGGTTTTATCATCTATAAGATTTTGACTAAAAAAATTTAAAACCTCTGGGTGTTGGTCAACATAGACAGCCCCACCAGCTCCCCCTCCGAGTGTGCCTACAATGGCTGCAATTTTTAGCCATGAGTAGGGGCGTTCGCCACTCACTT
>JALSHP010000126.1 GCA_026982175.1 Campylobacteraceae bacterium | reverse complement strand
CCGAAGCTTCCCAGAAAGGCTGTGGTGATGATTAATATTAGATCTATGTTTTGCATGAACTAATGATAGTCGATTTTTGTTAAATTTATATTAATAAAAATTATATCCCTCGTCAAAACCAAATCCATCAAGTAAAAAATAAATAATGAGTTCAACAAAGACAAAATACAAAAATCACTGTCCACTACCACACAAAACATAGAGTATATGCCTCACTGCTCCAACGGTCAAGACCATTATAGAAAAGGACAAGCCAAGCAGAAGGATTATCTGACTTACCTACATAGGGTGAAGAGGTCCAATAGTAATCATCGGTTTCAATATCAATTAAATCCGTCCGTATAGCAGGGTTATACTTAGCATAATCAACCAAACTTTTAAGCTCATACAGATTTGGCATTCTAAGCTCCATACTTTCACAATAATTCTTAGCATCTAACCATGTCATTTTTTTTGAACTTGGTTTCTTTTGCCAAGAGAGTTCTGTTTTTTCATCATAAATCATACTCCCTTTTATTTTAAATTCACTTGCATTTACTAAACCTACGACCATTAAACCTACAACTATCATTTTATTCATTTTTATTCCTTATCCAATTTTCAATTTGATATTTTTGCATTAAAGCAAAACTATCTGCATGTTTAGCATGTCCATAAAAAGAGGCATTTATCTCTTTAAATTTTAAGGCATCTTCCAAACTGCATGTGCCATTCTTAAAACAAGTGTCTAAAAACTGTGCTTTTTTGTATTTAAAGTTGTTAACCACACGTTGCCGTACTAAAGTATGTGAGGGTTTGACAACATAACCCAAAAAGTCAATTCCCTCTTTACTAGACTTTAAAAAGAAAAGCTCTCTAAGTTCAAGTTTTAAAAATGTTCTCAAATAACTTTCAATCTCATTTTTCCACTGAACTAACTGCCCTTGACTACGCCCTAAAAGTACCATGTCATCTACATAACGCAAGTAATATTTAACTTTTAACTTACGTTTTACAAAATTGTCAAAATCATTCATGTAAACATTGGCAAAAAATTGACTGGTTAAATTACCTATGACTAAACCTCTATTTTTTGGGGCATGAAAAAGCGTTTTATGTGTAGGAAAGTTTGCTAACTGTCTATAATTTCCTTTAAAGAGATAATTTTTTGTTGGGTCATCAAAAATTATTTTGTTTGACAGATAGAGTATACCTTGTAATTTTTCTTTAGCTCTTAAGCTCGTAGCTGTTCTAATCTTCTCAAAAAGTATGTTTTTATGAATACTTAGAAAAAAACTCTTTATATCAAGTTGTAGATAATAAGGATAATCCTTATTTTGAACAAATCGTTTTAACCTGCTAATGGCTAAATGCGTTCCTTTCTTTTTCCGACATGAATAAGAGTCATATATAAACAAAGGTTCAAAGATGGGTTCTAAATCTTTAACCAACAGATGGTGTACTACCCTGTCTCTAAAATCAGAAGCAAACACTTCTCTAAGTTTAGGAGAAGAGGTCAAAAAGTAAATGTATCTTTTTGGTTGATACTTAAAGGTATTCACTGACTCATATATTTCCCATAAATTATCCATCAGATTCACTTCAAACTTAATGGCATTGAGTGAGTTTCGTTTTGATTTTCGGCACTCAAGGTAGGCTTGGTGTATCTCTTTAAAGGAATACATTACTATCCACTAACACACAAAACATAGTTTGTATTTGTCTTATTGTTCCAATTGTCATTACCATTATTGAAATTGACAAGCCAAGCAGAACAAAAAATTATCAAGGTATTTTGACTATTTTCTATGAAAATGTCATAAAAGCTTTTTTTATACACAGTGGTAACCTTGACGCACAGTAATGAAAAGCACACTCATGACCCCTTAGAAGAAGTATGATTCTGGCTGTTAAGCCAACCTTGAGCTTGACGGGCAAGTTCCCTTGCCATCTTCGATAATAACTCAAACTGTTTAAAGTCACGTAAAACCTTTAACTCATGTGCCAAATAAATGCCAATCTTTAACTCTTCAATGCTATTTCTCAACAACAAAAGTGATTCTAACTTATTAGTAGAAAAATAATTTTGATAAATAGCATAAAGCACAGCCCGACTCTTCTCTCTTAACTCTGCACCAATAGCATATTTGTTATAGCGTGAAAAATTTTGCACAGCTTGTTCAACATAAACATTTAACTCCAATGCTTTTTTAAAAATCGGTAAATTTTCATACATCACAACTCTTTTTTAATTTTACAAAATACAAAAATCACTGTCCACTAACACACAAAACATAGACTGTACTTGTCTTATTGTCCCAACCGTCATTACCATCATAGAAATAGACAAGCCAAGCAGAATCACTATCATTTTCATAAAGAGTATTACTCCAGTACCAAGAACTTCTTAAATTAAAAAACTCTTTGTCTACTGCTGGATTGTACTTCGTCACATCTCCTAAATAATACAACTCTTCTTGCTCTGGTAGTCGCCATTTTAGACCACTTAACGAGAGGTCATTACAATAGCTTACAGCATCATCCCAAGTACGTTTTTCTCCGTCATCTTCTTTTTGCCAAATAAGCCCTGTATAGTTGTCTTTAACTGTGTGCCTAGAGTTTTTACTATAACTTCGTTTTCCTTGGTATATTTTTGGATTCCAACTTTGAGATTTTTTAAAAGAGGGTGAAGCTTTATTTCCTTTTAACTCTTCGATGATATGTGTCACATAACTCTTTTCACCTGTAAATGCAACATAAATACTATCTGCTCCAAAAAGTGTAGAAAGAGCTGTAAAAAGTGCTATAAAACCTTTTAAAAACCAATTGCTATCAAACCTCTTTTTTAAAATCCCCATGGTCAAAATATAGACAATAATAGCCAATAAAATTTTCAATAATGCAAAAATAATAGTCATATTTTATTACTCTCCCTTTTTAACTACAAAAATTATACCAATATTTTAATCAATCCAAATTTACCTATATTTAATTTACGTTTTTATTTATGCCTATTTACGTCGGCATCGGAGAAACCGACCTACGCCGTTTCCCATGTTATGTTATGCAATTTTGTTTTTGACGAGTAAATAGACTTCAAAGAGAAATTTAGCTATAACCAAACAAGAAAAAATATGTAGGGTGTCAATTTATTGCACCAAACGATATAATAACCAATATATAAATGAGAATAAACCATGAGCCAACAAAAACAATACCCTAACCCCATAGCTAAAAACTTTCTACCAACGACTCGAAAAGAGATGGACAAACTCGGTTGGAAACAGTGCGATGTCATTTTAATCTCTGGTGATGCTTACATTGATTCCCCTTTTATTGGCGTGGCGATGGTGGGTCGAATGTTGGAGAAGTTTGGCTACAAAGTAGGGATTATTGGTCAGCCAGACTACAAGAGTGGCAAAGATATTACCCGTTTGGGTGAGCCACGGCTCTATTGGGGCGTTAGTGGAGGTAGCATTGACTCTATGGTCTCTAACTACACAGCAACTAAAAAGTTTAGAAACAATGACGACTATACCCCTGGAGGCAAAA
>JALSHP010000125.1 GCA_026982175.1 Campylobacteraceae bacterium | reverse complement strand
GAGAGAGTCTTAGCAACTAAAGATTTGTCGAAGAACAGTTTTGAGATTTTAGATAAGATTTTGAGAGGGTAAAACCCTCTCAAATAGTAGAGCCTACGCCTTTTTAACAAATTGAGGTGTAATTTTTAACGCACCAATTTTAGGGATTTTACAATCAATAGTATGGTCATCTGGGCTAGGAACAAGTCTTATGCTTTTGATTTTTGTACCAACTTTAACCACAGAAGAGCTTCCTTTTACTTTAAGGTCTTTGATGATGGTCACATCATCACCACTTCTTAAAGTTGCTCCGTTTGAATCTTTAACCGTAAACTCCTCTTCTTCAGCTGGGTTTGCTTCCCACTCATAAGCACACTCTGGACAGATCAGCAATGCTCCATCTTCATAAGTATAGGTGCTTTCACATTTTGGACAATTTGGTAATTCCATTGACGATTCCTTGTAATTTTTGTGCTATTATTACATAATGAATCTAAAAAAGTCTCTCAAACCCATTAGAAAACAGCTTCAGAACAAAAATAGACTCTACCATACCATACGGCGTGTTTACACACACTTGTCTGAACTTTCCAATGAAGAGATTTTAGATTATTACAATGTCAATTCACTCAAAGAGCTTGATGAGCATATTCAACATATCAAAGCGATACTCAAAAAACAAATCCAAAACCATGAAGAAGAACGTGAAGAGTTAGATGCTTGTTTTTGTGTTGATTCTCGTGGTGACTTTAAGTACCTTTATGAAGATAAAAAAGAAGCACTAAAACAAATTGAGTACTCCATGCAAACCAAAGGTGTCAAGCTCACCCTTTATGCTTGTCCTTTTCATTGTGGGTGGCATTTATCTAAAACATAGTAAACTTCTCTCTTAATATTTTGTAGGAGCTTACAATGAGTCTATTTGGAAATGATAACAACAATGAATTTAACACCGACACGATAGATGAAGAGATTATAGATGCAAATGTAGCAGAACGCATTACCTTTTGGATACTTAAAATCATCATTGAGATGGGTGGACATAAACGTTTTATAGACGCTGACAATGACTTTGAGCATGAAGATATGGCAGTTTTTTTAGGTTTAGAGAAGTATGTGGAGTTTGATTATGATGACTTTAACCGAGTTGAACCACTTTTATTGCTCAAAAAACGTCTTAAAGCTCTTAGAAAAAAAGCACCCTTTAGTTCATCTGATTTGTTACGCAAAAACATTGAAAAACTTTCAGAACTCATTCTCCTTACGCCTTATGAAAAACAACTTTTAGAGTTTGTTATTTTACTTAAACAGTATGATATGCTAGACAACGCTTTAGGAATGCTTGGAGGTAGCCTTAACACTTCACGTGCTAAACGTATTTTAAATGTACTCTTAGAGATTCCCATTGAGCAGATAAATGAGATGTTTGCCCCACATTCTACTTTTAGTCGTTCAGCTCTTTTGACCCTCCATTCAGAAGAGGATTACTCTTTAGGCTCAAAGCTTCGACTCATAAACCATGAGTTTGCTGACAATATGTTAAACCTAGATGAAGATATCACCGAGATGATAAAAGACTCCGTACGCCTTTCAGATAAAGGCTCATTGGAGATTAAAGATTACTCCTACATTAAAAGTGATTTAGAGATTTTAATGCCCTTTCTACACCAAGCTTTAGAGAAAAAACAAAAAGGGGTAAATATCTTACTCTATGGTTTGCCTGGAACAGGAAAAACAGAGCTGTCTAAAACCATTGCCGATGTATTGGGAACGAAACTCTATGAAATCTCTTATGCTGATAGTGATGGCGACCCAATAGAGGGTGAAGCACGGCTTAGACTTTACAAAACAGCTCAAGCCCTCTTTTTTAACAATCGAACGCTACTGATGTATGATGAAGCTGAAGATGTTTTTGAGAGTTATGAAGGTGGTTTTTTTATGATGCCTAAGCAACAATCTGACAAGGCATGGATAAACAAAGTCCTAGAGACCAATAACGTGCCTACCATTTGGATTACGAATAATATTGGAAGTATTGATAACGCGATTATTAGACGTTTTGACATGAGCATTGAATTACCTATTCCCTCTAAGAGCCAACGTAAAGAGATTATTAAAAAATACTCTAATAACATTTTAAATGAAGATGAGATTGAAGTACTTTGCGAACACGAAAGTATTGCTCCTGCTCTCATCTCTTCGGCTGTCAAGGTGGCTGAACATTTGCCCCAACAACAAAAGAGCAAAGCCTTTATGAAACTGCTTAACAATACGCTTAAAGCCCAAGGGTATGAGGAAGTTAATCCAAATAAATCAGCTGACTTACCGAAAAATTACAGTTTAGAATTTGTCAATACAAATAGCAATTTAGAAGAGCTAGTAGAGGGAATTGTGGAACACAAATCGGCACGTATTTGTCTTTATGGGGCTTCAGGTACAGGAAAAAGTGCCTTTGCTAAACACCTAGCCAAAATGTTGGACAAACCCTTTGTCATTAAGTCTGGCTCATCACTCATAAGTAAATGGGTAGGGGAAACGGAGAAAAATATTGCCAATGCCTTTCGAGAAGCCAGTGAAGAGGAAGCCGTACTCATTTTTGATGAGGTCGATGGCTTTTTAGCAGAGCGTGGTCAAGCCAAAGTCAATTGGGAGGTAACCCAAGTAAACGAAATGTTGGTTCAGATGGAGAAGTTTGATGGCATTTTTGTGGCAACCACTAACCTCATCGACCACCTTGACCAAGCCAGTTTGCGTCGTTTTGATTTAAAAATGGAGTTTAAAACTTTAACAGCTATGCAGTTGGAAAAAATATTTATCTCTTACACCAAAGAGCTAAATATAGATGAACCGACAGCCTCTGAACTTCAGCAGATACGTGCATTTACAAAGCTCACCCCTGGAGATTTTGCCACCATTTCACGTCAAAGTAAATTTAAAAAGATTGCTTCTGCTTCCGAGTTTATGAAACGTCTTAAAGAGGAAGTCAAACTTAAAAAAGAGCAAAATGGTAGTACTATGGGGTTTATTAATTAAACTAAATTTTTTTATGAAGAGCAAGAGAGCGTAATATTCTTGTACCCCTCAGGGGTCTCTCCTGCAAACTCCTCATACTCTGGCAACTCATCAAAAGGGTGTTGTGCCAAATACATCAAAGTCTCAAGCATCGAAAAATCGCCCACTTTAGCCAAAGTAATGGCTTTTTCAAGCATATAGTTTTTTAAGATATATTTGGGATTAGTTTGTAACATTTTGCTATGACGCTCTTCTTGGCTTTGCGTCTCTTTAACCAAACGTTTGTCATACAAGGTTAACCACTCCTCAATCACCACAGGATTCATGGCTAACACCAATAGAGGCATCATGTCGCCATCATAATGGCTAAGGGTTCTAAAAAACTCAGTATAGTCAACTTGGGCATCTTGCAATGTACCAATTAACTCTTCTATGAGCTTGGCATCTGAATCTAAAACAAGTTCAAGCCCAAGCTTTTTACGCATAACGCTTAAATAAGCATTTGGGTAAATAGACTCGCCATACGCTTCTAACTTTTTTTCCAT
>JALSHP010000124.1 GCA_026982175.1 Campylobacteraceae bacterium | reverse complement strand
TCACTAAGGGTTACTTCTGAAGCCAAGGCGCATGGCAGTAAAAGAAGAGAGATACTTAAAAGTCTCATTTAACACTCCTCTTTGCTCATGATTGAGCCATCAAGTGCATCAATTTTGAGGCTACACTTGGCTATGTTGATACGATAAAAAAGCCTCCTGCCATGTTTTTTCAATTTAACAAACGAAACTTCAGCTCCACACGCTTTTTGGGCAATGGCTTTGGCTTGGTCTTGCTCAATCTTTGCTGTGCGTTTTAAGAGACGCTGATATTTGATTTTAGCTAAAAGACCAGACTTTGGCTTTGTTAACTTCATCATTTGTGTTGGTGTTAAATCTTGAGCATAAACAGCTCCCCATAGAAATGGGATTAATAGTAATTTTTGCATAACTATTCCTTTAAATGGTAATAATATAGTGGTTTTAAATCTTAAGGGTAAGGTAGAGCAGAGCTTAGGCTATTGGGGGTCTAAAAGAGTTGTTGGTAATGGTTGCAGTAGGCATTGCTAGGGTAAAGTTGAGTTTTGCGTAAAGGTTAGAAGCGAGTTTTACGCTAACAAACTCTGTAAAAATAGCTGAAAAGTGAAAAATATCATGCACATCCACAGTAGAGTGCTGATGTTTACTATTATCTTCTACTTCAAGCACTAGCAACCTTGCTTGATGTAAGTGACTATGGTCATCTACGAGAACCAAATCATGAATAATATTAAAAGCCAAAGAGAGCAACAATAATAACAAAATAGATTTTACTTTTACCATAATTGTCTCTCCTTCGTTTTTTTGCATCATAGCTAAAAGATTCTTAAGGGTTAATAGAGAGAGCTAAAGAAGCAAAGAGGAGTTTTATCCTTTCCATGAAATCTCTCTCTACAATTCATATAGGGTTCATCTTAACAGCGTATAATCTTTTTTTATATTATATTTATTATATTAAGGATAAAAAATGAACCTCATTAAACCACTTCTTTTAACATTAACACTTGCTACTCTTGCCCAAGCTACGCCCACAGGAGAAGAACTAACCAAAACAAAATGTGCCTCTTGTCATATGCTCGAAGTTCCTACACCTGCTATGATTCCTACCCTAAAAGCACCACCACTTCACTCTGTTTTATTTCACTTAAAATTAGAAATAGATGACCCAAAAGCACAAAAAGAGTTCATTGTGGACTATGCACTTTATCCAAAAGCTTCTAAATCAATTTGTGAATCCAATCAAGTTCAAAAATTTGGGGTAATGCCTTCTCAAAAAGGAGTAGTAAGCAAAGAGGAGTTGGGACGCATTGCTGATTATGCCATTAAAAATTTTCCAAGTAAAGCGTTTGTAAAGATGATTACCACCATGCAGACCAATGGCAAGATGAAAAGTTTAAAAAATTCACCATTTCTCATGAACCAAGATGAGCTTCCTCATTTGACCAAAAAACTCATGGAGCATTGGGACAAAGCAAAACTAGGGCTTAGTGAAGAACAAAAAACAAAACTTTTAGTGGTGAGAAAAGAGACGCTTTCAGGGGTTAAGGAGATAAAAAAAGCACTTAAAGAACTTGAAGCAGAGGTGATTGAGATGAGCGTGGAGGGTGAAGAATTAAAAGCGATTGAACCCAAAGTTGAGACAATAGGTAAACTCAAAGTAAAAGCAACCATGATTCAGCTAAAATGTCTTAAAGATAGCATTGAAATTTTAAATGATGAACAGATAGAATACATCTTACCACTATGGGATGCATAATATAGAATGCATAATATTTTTCCATAATATTTTTTTAAAAAGGCTCTGTAAGCAATGGCACAACAAAACATTCTTCTACTAGAAGATGACCTACAACTTAGCGATACGGTTAAACAGTTTTTAGAGTACTCGGGCTATGCTCTCTATCCTGCCTATGATGCTTTGGAGGCGAAAGATATTCTCTATGAGCAAAATATAGATTTGATGCTTTTAGATATTAAAGTGCCTCATCAAAATGGATTTGATTTTCTCCAAGAGGTTCGCAATGAGGGAAACACCACCCCTGCTATCTTCATCACCTCTTTAAACTCGGTTGATGATGTCACCAAAGGATTTGAGATTGGCTGTGATGATTATATTCGTAAACCTTTTGCCCTTAAAGAGTTAAGGGCAAGAGTAGAAGTAAGCATTAAAAGAAACTTTGGAACACAACAAAATAGTATTGAGCTAGGCAATGGCTATCTCTTTGATATTAAAGGAGTTTTTTTAACACAGCATAATAAAAGAGTAGCTCTAAAAAATAAAGAGGCAAAGCTTTTAGCACTTTTTCTCAAAAATCCTAACAAACTTTTAAGCTATGAAGATATTTTTGAAGTTTTATGGAGTTATGATGAAACCCCAAGTCAAGGGAGTTTAAGAGCCTACATCAATACCTTACGACAACACTTAGGTAAAGAGACGATTGAGACCATTAAAAATAGTGGATACCGATATGCAAAGCAGTGAGAAACGCTCTCTTTTTCGCTTTTTAGCCATCTATTTGGGTTCAACTTTTTCCCTTTTTATCTTGGCAACTTTTATCTTTTATGGATTTCAGAAACAGCAGATTATTAACAATCAAAATGCCAAACTGCTTGTTAAGTCTGAAGAGATTATCCAAAACTTACGCGAACTCTCTAACACCTATGATAGCAAACTTATCTATCCTCAATATGAAGCATACCATTCAGCCATCTATAACTTAGATAAAGCGTATATCTTTGGGACAAAAGAGTATAAAAACATCCAATGGGAAAAAGAGTATTACCAAGATAAAAACCAACTCTTCTACCTACGTCCTTTAAGCCCCTACTATTTAGGTGCGTCCTACCTGATACTCTCACAAGAGATTAACCAAGAGCCACTTAATGAACTCTTCAGACTCTCTATGCTCTTTTTGCTTATTGCAGGGGTAATATTTACCCTTTTGGCACTCTTTTTAGGAAAGCTATTTATCGCCCCTATGAAAGAGTCTATGGAGACGATGAATAAGTTTATAGAAGATACAACCCATGAGCTAAATACCCCCATTAGTACCATCTTGACCAATATTGAGCTTTTGGAGACCATTCACAACTGTAGTGGAAAGCAGGAGATGAGACGCATTGACATTGCCTCTAAAACCCTCTCTAGGCTTTATGAAGATTTAACTTTTTTAAAGCTAAATCATAACTATCATCGCGATGTTAGCCCTCTTAATCTATCGGAACTCTTAGCTGAACGCATAGAGTTTTTTAGCACCATGATTGAGGCAAAAGAGCTTAAAGTAAAGAGAGAGATTAGCCCAAACATCATCTTGGCAATAGATAAAAATGATGCCATTAGACTACTAGATAATCTACTCTCCAATGCCATTAAATACAATAAGAAGTTTGGAGAACTCAACATAGCACTAAAACCCAACGCACTCAATATCCAAAATGCAGGGCATAGCATTGAGGCTAAAAAGATAACAGAGATTCATCAACGTTTTAAACGAGCCAACAGCAGTGAGGGTGGTTTTGGGATAGGCTTAGATATTATTGGGCAAGTAGTTCAACGCTACAATTT
>JALSHP010000123.1 GCA_026982175.1 Campylobacteraceae bacterium | reverse complement strand
CAAAGGGCGTAAAGAGAAAGGCATATCTGCGTTGTTAGATTTTCTTGAATTAGCTAAGGCTAGTCCTGCAAAAATCTGCCTAGCATCTATACCTTTCTCTTTACGTTAAAATTTGAAATTAATATTGTTCAGGTACTTAAAGAAAAAACTTCATAAAATCTTCATAATTATATATTATACTGCGATTCAGTAGAAAGCGTCTAAAAGGAGTAATACTTTTATGATAATTTTTTACAAACACAACTTCAAGGAGATATTTATGAAAAGAGTCTTAATTAGTTCAACAGTGGTAGCATTACTACTAAGTGCATGTGGTGGAGATAGTAATAGTGCAACTACTGCTTTTTCAAACAATACAGGAATAGAAGCATCCAAACAGGGTGTTGGTTATTATGTAGATGCAGCCGTTCAAGGAATTGAATATATTTGTGGTACCCAACAAGGGGTCACTGACATCAATGGAACATTTACATTTGATCTTAATTCAAGTTGTATTTTTAAAGTAGGGAATGTCATTATCAAAGAAGTAAATGCTTCTTCTTTAGAAAACAACATTACAATTTTTGAAAACAATGTAACGGTTGCACAATTCTTACAAACGCTAGATACAGATGGAAATGCAAGTAATGGTATTACCATAGATACAAACACTACAAGTCAAGTTTTAGCTAACAATGGTGTTAGTACAGTTCCAACAGGTGTTGCTATTTTAGATGTTATTATTAGCGATTTAAATAATACCACTGTGATAACTGATGTAAACAATAGTACTGTTGCCAATGATGCAAATAATACTACGCAACCATTTAATGGTCGTGTTGTAACAGAAGAGGAAGCACAAGAACATTTAAATGAAACAGAAAAAGATTTAAATGAAAAAAACATACGTACACAACATGATATAGATAACGAGCAAGATTCAAACCAAACAGATGAGCAAGATGAACAAAATTCTGACCAAGCACATGAAGAAAATTCAGATGAACAAGATGGTCAAACTGAACAAGGTTTAAACGAACAAAATGATCAAAATTCTAATCAAGCACATGAAGAAAATTCAAATGAACAAGATGGTCAAACTGAAGAAGGTTTAAACGAACAAAATTCTGATCAAGCACATGAAGAAAATTCAAACGAACAAAGCGAACAAAATGATCAAAATGATCAAAATGAACAAGATTCTGACCAAGAAGATGAGCAAGATTCTGAAAATGAGGAAAATTCAGATAATAATTAATTAAACTATCTCTTTTAAACAAATAAAAAAGAATAATACATAGTTTAAAACCAACAATAAAAAATAGTAGTTATGAGATAATACTTTAAAATTAAAATAAACTTAATTATTTTTACTATTTTATATATTTATTTAAAATTTATGTGTTATACTTTTCTTAGCAGGAAAGAGTTTGAAAGAGTAGTAGCTTTCAAACAAAAGAATTAAATATATTATAACTCCTGTTGAGATGTTCAAGTAAGGGTTAACCTTTTTACCTCCTCCTTTTTTGAATTCCCCCTTGAACATCTCATCTTTTTACATCAAACTTCTTACAAAATTTCAAAACTCAAAGTTTAAATAAGATATTCTACTCTTATGAAATTACTATCACTTATATTTAAATCTTTTATTCTGTTTTCACTCATAAGCTGTTCTCTCCCTTACTCTGATAATAGCTCTTACAAAGATAGCATCCTCAATATCTATGTGAGTGAAGATGCTACTTATTTTATAATGGTTGGCGAAAAGTTTCATTATGTTTCAAGCCCACTCAATCAAAACACCCAAGCGTTCTTTTTGGCTCAAAATTTAGTAAAATACACGCCAAATAATTTTGATTTTAATCTTCATAAAGAGGCAAACGAAACAATCTCTTTTAATCTATCTTTTAAAATAGAAGCAGATAAACTAGATGCAACACAAAAAAACTTTTTAGAAAACCACAATATTAGTTATTTAGAACGTAAAGATGGCAAAGAGACCAATCTCTATACGGGAGGATTCTTCTTTAAAGGAAAACGCTATCGTGCAGATGCTAACTTCAATAGACAAATTGTAAAATTACAAAAAACCATCGCCATTAAGATTGCAGAACTTGACACTAAAGACAAGGCAACGTCCACACCAATAAAAATTAATGACGCTAAAGTGAGCTTTGAGAGTGAGATACTTCAAGAATTATTTCACTAAATAGGGTTTTACAACATAAAAACACAGGGCTAATTCTAAAGCCCACAATAAAAAATAGTTACTATTTAAATATACTTTAAAATTAAAATAAACTTAATTATTTTTACTATTTTATGTATTTATTTAAAATTTATCTGTTATACTTTTCTTAGCAGGAAAGAGTTTGAAAGAGTAGTAGCTTTCAAACAAAAGAATTAAATATATTATACCTCCTGTAGAGATGTTCAAGCATAAAAAACAAATAATTTTTTTTTCAGCCCTCCTCCTTTTATGATTAAGGCTTGAACATCTCTTCTTCTTCAACCAACTTCAAAGCAATTATCCGATATTTTACTTCTATATACAGAATACAGATTAGGAATATTTATGTTAGATATATTAATTATCGGTTCAGGTGGTGCAGGTCTTTCCTCTGCCCTTTGTGCTTCAGAGCAAGGCTCAAAAGTTTTAGTTGTGGGCAAAAGCTACCCCACAGCCTCACAGACAAGCATGGCACAAGGAGGCATGAACGCTTCATTGGGTAATGTTATGCCTGATTCTATTGAAGCCCACATAGAGGACACCATTAAGTCAGCTCACTCCCTTTGTAATGCGAAAATGGTCAAAGAAGTTTGTGAAGATGCTCCTAAAAGCATTGAGTGGCTAGAGAACTTAGGCGTTCCTTTTGACAGAACCCCTGAAAGTAAAGTTGCCCAACGACAACTAGGAGGTGCGTCAAGCAAACGTGCTTGTTATGCTCAAGACTATACAGGACTTAAAATTTTACACACGCTTTATGATACTTGTTTAAAAGAGGGCATTGAGATGAGAGAAGAGTACTTTTTACTTAACCTCATCGTAGAAGACAAAACCGTGCTAGGTGCTACTTTTTTAAATGTGGTCACAGGTGAAGTAGAAGAGATACTCGCTAATGCGACCATTATCGCCACAGGTGGGTACGCAGGGGTTTACAAAAACTTCACCACCAATAGTGAAGGGGCAACAGGAGATGGCATTGCCTCTGTTTTACGAGCAGGAGGAAGCGTAAGCGACATGGAGTTTGTGCAGTTTCACCCCACAGCCCTCAAAAACTCATCTACACTGATTAGTGAGAGTGCCAGAGGTGAGGGTGGCTACTTGGTCAATGGTAAAGAGGAGCGTTTTGTTGATGAACTTTTACCTCGTGATGTGGTAGCACGTGCCATTTTTGAACAGATAAGCCAAGGTGAAGAGGTCTTTTTAGATGTACGCCATTTGGGTGAAGAAAAACTCTTAAAACTTATGCCCCAAGAGGTTCATTTGTGCCGACTACATGAAAACATTGACCCTGTAACCCAACTTATTCCCATTAAGCCCGTTGCCCACTACTCAATGGGTGGCATCGACGTAAACGAA
>JALSHP010000122.1 GCA_026982175.1 Campylobacteraceae bacterium | reverse complement strand
TCTGGGTACATCATAATTGTTTTATTCTTTATATTCTAGCCAAATAATACTAATTTAAATATTATGAAAACTTGTTATACTTTGCTCTAGTAAACATCTTTAAACTAAAGCGAAAAAAGTGAAAAAACAAAAAATAGCCATCTCCATTGGTGACCTTAATGGCATTGGTGTACAACTAGCACTTGAAAACCATGAAAAAATTAAAAAAGTAATTGAACCTCTCTACTGCATTGATGAGGTGATGCTTAAAGAAGCATCTAAGCTTTTAAACTTAGAAGTTCCAAATGACTTTAAAATTGTCAATAAAATAGCTAAACCATTCACCATAGAACCTTCAAAAGTAAGCAAAGAGGCAGGGGTTTACTCTTTTGCTTCATTTTTAAAAGCCGTTGAGCTTTCAAAACAGATGGAGGTAGAGGGCATTATGACGCTTCCCATTCACAAAAAAGCTTGGGAGTTAGCAGGAGTTTCATTTAAAGGGCATACCGATGCCTTGCGTGAGTTTTTCTTTGCACCTGCGATTATGATGTTAGGTTCACCCAAAATGTATGTGGCACTCTATACCGAGCATATTCCTCTCCATCAAGTAGCAGAGGAGATAAAAGATGTGCAAAAGCTTTCTGAATTTCTGATTGATTTCTATGAAAATATTAGTGATAGATTACTTAAAAGTGAAAAAGTGGGACTACTTGGGCTAAATCCTCATGCTGGAGATGATGGTGTTTTAGGAGATGAAGAGAAGTACATAAGAGAAGCCAGAGCAATAGCCCATAAACAGATAGGTAAAGAGGTTTATACAGAACCTTTGGTGCCAGATGTTGCCTTTACCCCAAACAGCCGTAAAAATCACCACTATTTTGTGGCAATGTACCATGACCAAGGATTAGCTCCTCTAAAAGCACTCTATTTTGATGAGGGGATAAACATCTCACTTAACTTGCCCATTGTAAGAACCTCTGTTGACCATGGCACGGCTTTTGACATTGCCTATAAAAATGTGAAGCTCAATAATCTTAGTTACCTCAATGCCATTAACTACTTTAATGACGAGATTTAAGGAAAAACCCATGCCACTTAATTTAAAAGATTTTCCATTTGAAGTATACTATTCGCATGACCGATTTAGCTAAACTTGTCAATGACATTAAATTTAAAAAACTAGATGCTCGTCTTTTGGAGTGGCTACAAAAACATGAAGAGAAGAAAATTAATGTGACCCATGAAGAGATAGCTACCTCTTTAGGAAGTGCTAGAGTTGTTATCTCTAGAACTTTAAAAGAGTTAGAAAGAGAAGGTAAGGTTGTTTTGCATCGTGGTACTATAGAGGTCATTTAAACCTCTACTGTTACGCCTCATGTGCAACAATAAACTCTTCATACGTTCCCTCAAAGTCGGTGATACTTCCATCTTTATTGATTTTAATAATACGATTGGCAAAGGCATCAATAAGTTCTCTATCGTGAGAGACACAAATAACTCCACCTTTGTAGTTGTGTAGTGCTTCACCAAGTGCAACAATGGCTTCTAAATCTAAGTGGTTATTTGGCTCATCCATTACCAAATAGTTCGCATCGTCCATCATCATTTTACTAAGCATTACACGGTGTTTCTCTCCACCAGAACAAGCACCTACCTCTTTGCTTTGCTCCTCACCAGAGAAGAGCATACGCCCTAGACATTGGCGAATTTCATCAATATGCCATTTTGGGTCATGCCCTTGAATCCAGTCGTAAAGTGTCTCTGTTCCTACCACATAATCCGTAGAGTTTTGAGGAAAGTACGAAGTAGTTACCGTTTGTCCCCAGTTAAATGTTCCCGCATCTGCTTTTAGTTTGTCCATAATAATCTCTAAAAGCGTGGTCTTTCCTACTCCATTTCCACCAATAATCGCAATCTTTTCAGGACTATTGACCTTAAAAGAGATGTCGGTAAAAACTTGTAAATCATCATAAGCTTTAGCCAAATTATTGACCTCTAAAATCTCATTTCCTAAATCTCTGTGAGGTTTAAACATAATAGAAGGGTCACGACGTGATGAGAGTTTAATCTCTTCAATATCAAGTTTATCTAACTGCTTTTGACGAGAAGTTGCCTGTTTGGCTTTAGAGGCATTGGCAGAGAAACGGGCAATAAACTTTTCAAGCTCCTCTTTCTCTTTTGAAGCTTTGGCATGGTCTGTTTCGGCTTGTTTGGCAATGAGATTGGCAGCGATGTACCAATCATCATAAGTACCTGTAAACTCTCTAATGTTTTGAAAGTCAAGGTCTAAAATATGCGTTACTACATTGTTAATGAAGTGTCTATCGTGAGAGATAACAATCATCACACCCTCATGACGCTTAAGCTCACGCTCTAACCAAGAGATAGTTTCAATGTCCAGTGAGTTGGTAGGCTCATCAAGAAGTAAAATATCTGGTTGTAAGAAAAGCACTTGTGCTAACAAGACCTTAACTTTGTCACCCCCTGTTAAAGAGGACATCAAATCATCATGCGTTGCCACATCAAAACCTAAAGCTTCAAGAAGTTTTTCAATCTTAACATCTGATTCATACATCGGGTCTTCATCCGCACAAATCATCTCTAACTCACCAAGGCGTTCATTGACTTTTTCATCTTCAAAGTCACCTTCCATATAGAGTTTCTCTTTCTCTTTTTGTGCCTCATAGAGTTTTTTGTTTCCGTATAGAACCGTGTCTTTAAGACTAAATTCTTCAAAAGCATAGTGGTCTTGACCCAAAACACCCAACTTAAGACCAGGTTGAATTTGAACTGACCCATCTGTTGGTTCTATTTGCCCTGCTAAAATCTTTAAAAAAGTAGACTTACCTGCCCCATTTGCCCCAATGAGACCATATCTTTTTCCTGCATCAAGCGTGATGCTGATTTTGTCAAAAAGAACTCTTTTACCGTAACGCTGTACTATGTTTACTGTGCTTAACATTTTATGATTTACCTGCTTCTATGAAATAATTTTGGCATTTTATCATAATGTCTTAAAAACTCTATTTGTTACTTAAGCTTTTGGTCGATAAACCCTAACATTTTGACGGTTTTCAGCATCACAAAGGTATTGGGCATGGAGTTGACTCATCACCCCTTTTTCGCAATAGAGCAAATACTCTTTGTCTTGTGGTAGTTTTTTAAATTCAGTTTTTAGTTTATAGAAAGGAATGTTTAAAGACTCAAAAGGGGTGCTACCCTCTTCTCCTCGAATATCAATCACCACATACTCCCCACTCTCTAAGTTGCTAATAACCTCAATTGGGGCATCTTGGCTTACATCATCTATCACCTCATCAACATAAATGCTTTTAGCGTCACTTACAGCTTGGTCTAACACCTCATAGTTAAAACGTTGTGCCTCTTTTGCCATGCGTTTGTATGAACCATGCGTAATAGGGTTTTTAGAAATCACCCCACAGTACTCTGGCATATTTTCAGCAAAACGGCGTGTGCCTATCTTGGTGGCAATGTCAATAATCTCTGGCTTGTTCATCGTAGCCAATGGGCGAATAACCAGCATAGCAGTCGCCTCATCAATAAGGGCTAAGTTACGCAAGGTTTG
>JALSHP010000121.1 GCA_026982175.1 Campylobacteraceae bacterium | reverse complement strand
CAGGCTGTTTGGCTAAGAGTTCAGCTTCACTCAAACCTGTCTGTTTAGCTATTTCAGATAACTCAACTTTTTTTTCTTCAAGATTAATAAGCAGTGCAATAACACGCTGTTTCATCTCTGCTGCGGCTTTATTGGTAAAGGTCGCGGCTAAAATAGTAGAGGGTTCTTCGCCTAAAAAAAGTAAAGAAAGATAACGCACCGAAAGGGCAAAAGTTTTACCTGACCCTGCTGAAGCAGAGTAGGCAAGTTGTGGTTGGAAGCTCATGGGGTTTCTCCTTTTTTCATATTAAGTATTATACTATAAAAGAAAAAATTCCCACGATGGTTTTAAAAGTTATTTTATAAGTTTTTCACAATCTGCAATGAGTTCATCTAACATTTTTACTGATGATTTTGCCTCTTTTTTGATTTCATATAAAAAGTCCATTTCGCTTTTAGATAGATGTCCATCTACCAATAATAATGCTCTTAAAGTCTCTACCTCTTTTTGTGCGATGTGTCCATCTCCTAGAGCAAATGTTTTTGCTACTTTACGCCATTCAGCCATAATTTTTCCTTATTTTAAATTTTAGTGTGCTTTTTATTGTTTTTTTAATAGCACGTACTATTTTAGCGAAAGAGGCTTTAGTTGTGCTATCGTTTGTTTATAATTTTGCTACAATTTTAAAAAAGATTATCCATGAAACAAATGCTCATAAATACATTTAAACCAACTCTAGCCCTTCTACTTTTTGCCATCACCACTCCTTTATTCCTAGGTTTTGTCAATTTTCTTCACCCACTTTTTGACTCTTTTAGCCATTTTAGAGTGCATCTACTGCTTATGGCTATTCCACTGCTTCTTCTCAACGCATTTTTTTATAAAAAGCCTATTAAGCTTCTCTATCTTCTAAGCTTTTTAATCGCTTCACTCTATTTGTATTTTATTTTACAAGCCTTTAAGCCCATCTCTGTTGTGGCTGAAGAGAAAACAAAAATGCTAAAACACATACAATTCAATCTTAACTTTAGAAATGAGAAGATGGATAGTGTCGTAAGCTACTTTCAAGAAAGTAATGCCGATGTTATTACATTAGAAGAGGTTACAAAAGAGCATCAAGGGTACTTAATGTCTATGAAAGAGGGAGCTTACCCTTATCAAGCCTATTGTGAGTTTTATCCTATAGTTGGAGGTGTTGCCATACTCTCAAAATATCCATTTAAATCTGAAAATTCTATCTGTTTAGAAAAAAGAGGAATGCTTTGGTCACAAATAGTTGTAGAAGAACAAGCCATTAATATTGTCGCCATACACACCCTTTGGCCCTACCCTTACGGTCAGCCAGAACAAGTAGAAGAGATGCAAACCATCTTAAAAAAGATAAAAACCCCTCTACTCATCGCTGGTGATTTTAATGCTGCGGCATGGAGTCAAACAGTTAAAAAAATTGAAAAGGCTTCCCATACCAAAGTGATTGGAGGAATGAGATGGACAATTAATCTTAAGAAGCAAGTTCCTCTTATTCCTAACTTTAAACTCTCACTTGACCATGTTTTAATCTCTAAAGAGTTTCAAGTCAAAAAGATATTTGTAAAAAAAGATTTAGGTTCAGACCACTTACCTGTGGTCACGGAACTTTATTATTAACCATTAAGAAGAACAACTCACATGAGAGACCCCAGCCACGGCAAAGAGGTCAGAAGGTTTTAAGCGATAATACTTTTGCTCTATCTCCTGTGACTGTTCATCATAAGGATTGTTCATCACCTCTTGAAGCTCTTTGATGAGCGTATAATCTCCCTCATCTGCTTGTTGATAAGCAGGAACAAGAAACCACTCTCTTAAGGTGTATTTGGGATTAACTACTTTCATCTTTTTTGACAGCTCCTCTTTGTCACTATGAGCGATGGAGGATTGCCACTTTGCTAACCATTCAGACCATTGTTCTAAGAGTTTCGTATCTATTTTATCATTATAAAAACTCTTTTTAAGTGGTTCTATGTCATTTGGAATATGCGAGAGTTCACGAAAGAAAATTGTGTAATCTACCGTTGTTTGATGCATGAGTATTTCAAGCTCTCTAAACAGCTCTGTATCAAACGCTTCTAGCCCAAGTTTACTTGCCCACATACTTGTCATTTGTGACTGCATCTCTTTAAAAAAGTCATTATCTATGGCTTGTAGAGAGCCAATAGCCTCTTTATTAGAGACAAGCAAAGGAAGCAATGATTTACAAAAGAGATGAAAATTTTTCTTAGCCGCGTGAGGTTGATTTAGAAAGGCGAAATGCTCTCCCCCTCCTGTCCATGGTTGGTACTTTGGATTGTAAACATCCATAAAACCAAAAGGTCCAAAGTCTAGCGTAAAGCCTCCTGCTGCACAGTTGTCACTGTTAAAGTTTCCTTGACAATACCCAACACGTATCCAGTTGGCAACCAAAGAAGTGAGACGTGTACGAAATGCTTTCGCAAGGAGTAGCACTTTTTCTATATTGCTTAAGTTCTCATCTATCACTTCAGCGTATTCACGCTCAATGAGGTGCATCACTATCTTCTCTAACTCCTCCATCACTTTTGGATGCTCATTGTTACGCACACGACGAGCAAAGAGTTCAATCTGTCCTACTCTTAAAAATGAAGGAGCAACACGTGTAGTAATAGCCACAGATTCAGCAATCATCACTTCAGGGTCTTTGGAGTAGGAGTGTTCTCTAAACCATGGTCGGCTTACTTTCTCACTTTTTGAGACATAAAGACTCAATGAGCGAGAGCTAGGAATTCCGAGTGCATTCATCTGTTCTTGTGCCAAAAACTCTCTCACACTAGAACGTAAAACAGCCCGTCCATCTGCCCCACGGCAGTAAGGCGTTCGTCCTCCACCTTTAAGTTGCATTTCCCAACGCTTACCATTTATTAGCCCTTCAAAAATGGACATGGCACGACCATCACCATAGCCGTTACCTGTCCCAAAGGGGCATTGTTGGTAATATTCTGTGCCGTAAATAGAGAGTGCATACCCTGTTGCCCAACCCTTTTTTCGTAAAGGCGAAGGAACATCTAAAAGGTCGCCTGAAAACATACGCATAAAATCAGGGTTTTGTGCTAGAGCATCTGAAAAGCCAAGTTCTTTAAAAAACTTTTGACTATGCGTAATATACTCTGGATTCTCAATGGGTGTGGGATTGACAGGGACATAATGTCCAGAAAAAATCTCTCTAGGGTGGTGGTCACCCCCATCTGTTGAGGCATCTGGGTCACAGTTAAGGGTCTGCAAAAATGAATAGTCTGCTAATTGTGCTAAATCTTCTAGGTTTTTCACCATATTATCTACCATGGACATAAAGTTTCTCCTCTTTATTTGAAATCGAATGATAGCATTGATGGCTGAAACTTTAGACCTATGGGGTTTTTAAAAGAGTATCAAAACGCTCCTATTGACGAAACTAAGCAGCCTCTTTAAAAGCATGCCATGCGTGTAAAACAACTTTTTCCTCAAATTTCACACCATCGGTATGCATCACTACTTCCAAAATATCTTCAAAAACAGACATCTCAACTTTGGTCTCTTTGGCGAGTAAAAAAGCTTTATTTAG
>JALSHP010000120.1 GCA_026982175.1 Campylobacteraceae bacterium | reverse complement strand
CTTTTTACTATCAACTTTTTTACTATCAGCTTTTTTTGTCTCAACTTTTTTTGTCTCAACTTTTTTTACTTCAACTTGTTTAACCTCATTTTTAATCTCATTTTTAATCTCTTCTTTTGCCGTAACTCCTGTTATGAGTAGGGATATTACAACAAACGTTTTTAATACAAATTTCATCTCTTTCCTTTTTTAATTTTATTTTGACTTTTTATTTTTTACGCTCTTATGGTCTTACGTAAATATAACCATCAAGTTGCCGTTCAATAATCTCGACAATCCCAGCAGTTACGACCTCGACATCTTTAAGTAAATCTTTCTTTTTAATCTCATAAGTTTTCATGGTATTGTGACACGCAATAAATTCAACACTCTCATACATCATCACTGACTTTAGCCGTTTTTGCAAGGCTTTATCAAAAAACTTAGGTTCTTTTAATAAAGAACGAATTCCTTTTGAATAGGCGACAATAATCACTTCACACTTATTAACCCCGTAAAACTTAACCACATTAGAGACAGAGGAGAGAACATGAGATACTTCATCTTCATCATCTGAAGTAATTGGAAAAACAAATTTTCGGGGATTCACCATAGAGGGTTTGGGTTCAGTAAGTTCCGTTTCTGCTCTTACAAACGAAATACTCAAAGCTAACATCAATAACAGAATTATTCTTCTCATATTCTATTCCTTAACAAATCTAAAAAATCTTTTTTATTCCATGAACCAGGAAGCTTGGAAGTAATCTTCTCATTTTTATCCACAAAAATAAAAGTTGGCGTAATGGTTCGCTTTAAATTTAAAGGCAACGACTCTCTATCAACATTAATATTTACCGTAATAAAATTTTTAGAAAGTAACTGCTCTACAGATGGGTCAGATAAAACCTCATTGTCCATTTTAGTACAATATTTACAGTTATCAGCAGTAAGCTTCAACATAATGGGTCTATTATTTTGTTTGGCAAGAGACAAGGCTTCTGCATACGTAAGTTTCTCTGTATGCACAAATGCTTGCTCTTTTATCATAAATACCGAACCAAATAAGAAACTAAATAATAGAATTATTTTCATTTTATTATTTCCTAAATTAAATAGAAGTCACTAAGTGTTTAAGAACACTTAGCTCCTTTTGTAGGACAACCACAATCAAAGTCAAGCACTTTTACATTTGACTTTAATGGAATATCAATCACTTTCTTTTTACGAATATAGTCTGCAACCACATCATAAACAGCAGGTGTCTCTTTGTCTAAGTTTTTTCCTGCACTTTGCAAGTTTCCACCCCATGAAGAGACACGGTAGGTTTTCTTTAAATCAATCGGTTTTCCACCAATCATAAAGTCAGAGATACGTTTACCCGATTTTGCATCAATGGTAATGGAGTAGGAAGCACCTGTTAAACGGCTCATGTCACCACCTTGTTGTAAAAGAGGATTTTCATTAAAAACATTGTCGGCAATATCTTCCATAAGATTAGCAATCTTATCCCCTTTTAAATCAAAAGTATAAACTTCAGGGTAAGTAATGGCTGTCATCTCATAAACATTATCTTTGGTAATTGGGTCACCAGGAAGTACGGTTGTTCCCCATCTATACCCAGGAGTAAAGACAATATCAGA
This sequence comes from Campylobacteraceae bacterium, assembly GCA_026982175.1. Classification (GTDB taxonomy): domain Bacteria; phylum Campylobacterota; class Campylobacteria; order Campylobacterales; family Sulfurovaceae; genus UBA1140. Next base: position 2,029 of record JALSHP010000120.1, on the reverse strand, counting down.
TTTTACTTTGTCTTGAATTGCTTGACCAATTAGTGCATCAAAGGTTGAGTAAAAAGTATCTCGTTTAAATAAAATATTTTTAGTTGTTCCCAACACTTCACCCAACTCTTTGTCATAAGGTTTGTACCACTTAGCAATTAATTCATCACCAACTTTATCAGCAGGAACAAGCTTTGATGCCACAGGAATAAGTTTAAATTCATAATCTTTTACTTTTCCTTTTTCTGCAACAATGTCCAATCTTCCAACATATTTACCGTGACTTCCAGCAATTAAAATCACCGTATCATTAATGACAATTGGTTTAGGTGAAGGGTCATGTGTATGCCCACTTAAGATAAAGTCAACACCTGTTACTTTTTTGGCTAACTCTTGGTCAACAGAGAAACCATCATGGCTAAGCACCACAACAACATCTACTTTCTCTTTTTTTCTAAGCTCATTAACATGCTCTTGAAGCGTTTCATGTCTTAGGGCAAAACTCCACCCCTCTGTAAATCTTTTAGGATTAGCTGTTGAGGTAAATGGAAAAGATTGACCAATAATACCAATTTTAGTTCCACCAATCTCTTTAATAGAGGTTGGAGGGAAAATAAGCTCTTCAAAATCATCTGAAAAAGGGTCATTGTCAATAACATTTTGAGAGATAAATTCACCTTTAAATTTCTCAATAAGCTCTGCCACACGCTCCTTACCATAGGTAAACTCCCAGTGTCCAACCATAACATCTACACCCAAATAGTTTTGAGCATCAACAATCGCTTCACCTTTTGTTTTAAGGGCAACAGCTGTTCCTTGCCAGGTATCACCAGAATCTAGTAAAAGAACGTTCTTCTCACCACGCTCTTTTTTAATATGGTCTATCATGGTTTTCATGTGTGAAATTCCACCCATTTTACCAAATTTTTTGGCTAAAAGGGCAAAGTCGTTATGGGTATCAAAATACTCATCAATTGTCCCTTTTTTAGTTCCATAATAGGCTTGAAAAGCATCACCACAAATAAACCCTGGTGTTCCCACAAGATTTTTTGCAGAGATAAGGGTAGAAGGCTCTCTCCAATAGAGTGGTTTAATGTGTGCATGCATATCACAGATGTGAAGAATGGTTGCTTTACCCTTAGCTTTAAACTCCATAATATCTGAAAATGATAATTTTTTAATCTTCTCTTTTGCTGCTTCTCCAGCAAATAGATTTGACCCCGTAGCACTCAATAGCCCTAAAGCACCCGCAAATTGTAAAAAGTCTCTTCTACTAATATCCATATTTATTTCCTCTTTTATATCTTAATTAAACTATCGTTTAAACCCTGGAATTTCAATTTCATGTTTTTTCCCTTTGGCCAAACTTGTAATGTATACTTCTAACGCAACCATCTCTTTTGAACCCAATGGTAAAGGGGCTTGTCCTGCATCTCTCATACAAGTACGTGAACGCTCTTGAAGCGTTACCATTTTAGAGAGTGTCATACGATAAGCAGGCCATGTCCCTCCTGTATTTTGAGCACCCATTTCTGGTAAGATTTGTGTTCTAAGCACTGTACCTGGTAGAGAGTGACATGAGTTACAAGACAATCCTCTATAACCTCTGGCTTCACTGTAAAGCTTTTTCCCTAGAGAAAAAGAGCTTTCCATCTCTTTATTAGCTTTGACATCAATGTTTATTTTAATATCATTTGCCAATGACTTAACATACGCTAACATACTAAAGATATTTTCAGAATCTAACGCATCTTTTTTTCCACTTTTTTCGACTTGCATCGCTTGGAGTACTTGGTCAAGCCCAACTACATTGCCCATCTTTTTAATGTATCGTGGAAACCCAGCAATATAATTTGCTAGTTTTTTCTCATCTACTTCTAAAAACTTTGCTAAGGCTGCTTCATCTCCAAGTTCTTCAAAAAGTTCTGCACCCTCTTCTACATTCATATCCGCAGGGTTATTCTCTTTAAGCTCTTCATACATTTTTTTATCTGCTTCTGACATAGAGAACTGTTCACCTGCAAGAAGCAAAACAGTTGTCAAAGAGAAA
>JALSHP010000119.1 GCA_026982175.1 Campylobacteraceae bacterium | reverse complement strand
AGGGATAATTGTTAATTTTGTATCAGCTTGAGTAGCTAAGACTTTTTCAGTAACTGTTTTGTACTGTTCAGGGATAACAACTTTTCCATAACACATACCTGATTTTGCATCTGGTAGTGTGAATGAACCATCATTTGATTTTTGTGTGGATGCAGATACAGTGTTAGTTGAAGCTGTATTTTTAGCTATTGATTTTGAAGTAGTTTTATTGGTAGTTGTACAACCTGTGGTTAAAAGTGCAGCAGTAACTACTGAGAGTAAGAGAGAGGTATTGTTGAGTTTCATTAATTCTTCCTTTGAAAATGTTTTAAGATAAGAAATCATAGCATAAAAAACTTTTTTTTAAAAGTTTAATATTATTTTTTAATTTTTTTAATTAATAGTATATGTGAAAAAAAGTTTCACATATATTGTTATCTTATCCACTGCATAAGCAGATTATTGAGAAAAAGGAAAAGAAGAAGAGAAAGAATAACTACAATGATAAGATAGATAAGTTTTCTGTTTTTTAAAATAGTAATTAGTTTACTAAAGCCTACCTCTTTAATGGTCAAGAGAAAAAGTGTCCAACCCCCTATACTTCCTGCTAAAGCTAATCCCATTGCTCCCATATTTTGCATGAGAATTAGGGAGAAGAAAATATTAACTACCAATGCAATGGTCGCAATCTTAGCTGCTTTTTTGTGACGATGTGAAGCGTAGAGAAACATGGAAAATAGTTTGGCTAAACCATAGGGTAAAAGTCCTATCATGTACATGGCTAAAACATGGGCAGTCTCCACTCTCATACTTGAAGTAAAAGCACCATATTCAAAAAGTAGCCATATAATTGGCTCTGCAAAAATAATACCACCAATAGCCGAAATGCTTAAAAGAAATGCCAAGAGCCAAAAAGCTTGAGCTAAATTTTTATAGGCATCTGCTTCATCTCCTCTACTTAAAGCTTTTGAAATAGCAGGAAAAAGTGCAGAGGCAGTGGCAATGGCTATTAGCCCTAAGGGAAGCTGAAAAAGTAAATTGGCATAGAAAAGATAAGAGATAGAGCCTGTAATAAGGAAAGAGGCTAAAAAAGTATCAAGATAAGAGGCAAATTGGGGAGCAGAGTTTCCCCAAACAGAGGGAACAAAAAGTTTGCTGAATCTCTTTTTGGCTTGGGTGACATCTTTTTGTTTTCTATATTTCCATCCTCCGATTAAAAGGCGGTGAAGATTTAAGTGTTTGAGTACAAAAAGATGACTAACAACTTGAAGCAGACCTCCAATGAGTACTGAAAAGCTTAAAGCATAGAGAATGGTGCTGGGGCTTTCGTTCATATAGAAGTAGAGTGCCGCAATCATGGAGAGGTTAAGGAGTGCTGTTGAGACAGCTGTGGTGATAAAGTGTTCTCTATATTGTAGCAGTGTTCCTAAAAAAGTAACGATGAAAATAAGATCTAAATACCAAAAATTAATGGCAGTAAAGGGGGCTGTTTGGGCTATTTTTTCACTACTCCAATTCCATGCTAGAAGTTTTGTAACACTTTCGGGAAATATCGTGACCAACAAAGAGATAGCCACAATAAAGAGCATAAAACGTAAAAAGATAGCGGTAGCAAAGACCCCTTTTTGTTTCGCATCGACAAAAGAGGGCATGAATGCTTGGGTAAATGCCCCTTCAGCAAAAATACGTCTAAACATATTGGCAAGTTTAAAAGCGACAAAGAACATATCCGAGTAGCCACTTGCCCCTAATGTCATGGCAAGAAGGGTATTTCTACCCAATCCTGTAATACGAGAGAGCAAAATACCGAAGCTATTGGAGAAGATAGATTTTAATTTCATAAAACTCTTTTTATTTTTTTGATTATAAATTTTTTTAACTTAAAATTTTATAGAATGTTAGCGTAATAATCGCTATACTTCAATGATTAAAAAATAGGAGTATATGATGATAGTAGGTATAGAGGGTAGTGTAGAGAAAAAAGAGCCAACATTTGTACATATTAATGTTAATGGCATGATACATGAAGTAAATATATCGTTAAACACTTCAAACAGTATTAAAGAATCAAAAGTTAAGCTTTTGGTGCGTCAAATCATTCGAGAAGATGCCTCTTTACTTTTTGGATTCATAGAAGCCAATGAGAAAAAGATGTTTGACACACTCATTAAGATAAATGGTGTAGGTCCAAAGGTTGCCATGGCGACCTGTTCTACTTTTGTACCTGAAACCTTTGCAAGGGTAGTGGCTGACAAAGATGTAAATCTTTTGAAACGTGTCCCTGGCATTGGACCAAAGGCTGCGAGTCGTATTTTGGTGGAGTTGGCAGATTTCATTGTCGACGGTAGTTCAGATTCAGCCATTTTAGACAATGGCATGGCAGATGCGATCTTAGCTTTAGAGAGTTTAGGCTTTAAAAAAGAGCAGATTAAAAAGGCGTTAAGTGGGGCTACTGGGGACACTTCGGCATTGGTTAAGCAGGGTTTGAAGAAATTACAAAGATTATAAGTCAAATACGATAAACTTATGTTTAGTAAAAAACAAGGAAATAAAAAATATGAATATAACTATCCTCTTTGGTGGTTCAAGTTTTGAACATGAAATATCTATTGTCTCTGCAATTACACTTAAAAAAGTTTTAAAAAATGCGACGCTCTCTTTTATATTTATAGATGCCAATCGTGAATTTTATTTGGTTGAGGCTCAAAATATGAAGTCTAATCACTTTTCTACGGGGGCTTATAAAAAAGATAAAAAGCTTATTTTACAAAAAGGTGACTTTTTTACGTCGGGAATGTTTGGCTTAAAAGAGCTGAATGTAGGAACAGTTCTAAATCTTATTCATGGGCGTGATGGAGAAGATGGCAAGGTCGCTTCGCTATTAGAGTTTAATAAGATTGCTTATATTTCCCCACGTGTGGATGCATCAGTTCTCTCTTATAACAAACTCTATACTAAGCTTTATGCTGAAAGTTTAGGCGTTAAAGTTGTGCCTTATGAAGTGCTGAATGTCAATGATAGTCGTGAGATTACCCTTGAATACCCTGTGATTATTAAGCCTGTTCGTTTGGGTTCTAGTATTGGGGTGAGCATTGTGAAGTCAGCTGATGGGCTAGACTATGCTTTAGATGTAGCTTTTGAATTTGACAACCAAGTACTCATAGAGCCTTTTATTGAAGGGGTATTAGAGTATAACCAAGCAGGTTGTAAAACTTCTGACTTTGAACTCTCTATTGTGGAAGAGCCAAATAAAGAGGAGTTTTTAGACTTTGAGAAAAAATATCTTGACTTTTCACGAGATGGAAAAGTGACCGATGCAGATATTTCACTAGAACTCAAAACTGATATTCAAGATGCCTTTAAAAAAGTCTATGCCAATATTTTTGAAGGTGCTTTAATTCGTTGTGACTTTTTTGTGGTTGATGGCGAAGTTTTACTCAATGAGATAAATCCAATTCCTGGTTCGATGGCAAATTATTTGTTTGAAGATTTTGAGGGGATGATAGGGCGTTTGATAGGGCATTTACCTAAAGAGGCGACAATTAAAATAGATTATTCATACATTAATTCTATTCAGTCGGCTAAGGGTGGAAAGAGACAATAGGATGAGTGAAAATAAATATCTACCCATTAGTACAACAATTGCCAATAAATATGAAATCATTGACATTTTAGGTGAAGAT
>JALSHP010000118.1 GCA_026982175.1 Campylobacteraceae bacterium | reverse complement strand
ATTAACTTTCCCATAAACACGTGCTTCACCCTCTATTAGCCCATATCTAAAATTACTTCTATCACCATTTATCTCCCCAATAGCAGGAACCAAATTGTGCATGTCAGCTTCCATCTGTTTGAACTTCATATTGGTGTTTCGGCAGGTCATTCTTCCCCCATTTTGCCAACACTTTAACTGATGTCCAAAATGCCAAGCAGGAACAATGTGTTCCCACTCAATACGCTCTGAGCGATTTTTATTTTTACGATAGTGAAAGCCACAAGTTCGAGGTATGGGGATGAGTTTTTTCTCTTTAATCGTATATTTACAATCTGAATAGAATGCTTTTTGATGTGTAGGGTAGATTTTGGTCGCTAAAATCCGTTTCGATTTTCCAAAAGAGTATCGACTTCGTTTGGCTGAAAAGACCTCATCGTCAATGGTAGCAACATCTTCATCAAAAAGGTCACCATCTTGTTGCATCAAGTATTCATGACCATCTACCATAATTTTTTTAAGCAACTCCCCTGAACTGCTCTCAAAAAAAGCGTTAACATCTGAAGCACTAAAGAAATTTTGAGCTTCATCATTTTCAAACTTGTTATCTTTCAAAGAGAAAAGCAGTGTACCAAACAGAGATAAGAGTACTATTATTTTTTTCATTTCATAGTATAGCTAACATTCAACACCGAAACCAAGGCATTAATGGAGGCATAGAAGATATTTACCCCAATACCCATTCCATAACTAACTTCATTATAAATTTTAATCCCATTCTCAATCTCAAAAATGCTATAATCTCAAAACTATTGTAAGTGACAGAAATGCTAAAAATTCTATCTCCATATTTTTTTAAAGACTACCCCTTATTTAAATCGCAAAAAGTAGAAAAAATTTCATGCCTTAAAACGCAGGGGCATTGTAATGTAAACTATGTTATTCAGACTAATAAAGAAAAATATCTTCTACGACAATTTAAATATCAACGTGATCGAAAATCTGAATTTCAGATTCAAAACTTAGCCCATAAGAAGAGGGTAGGGGCAAAAGCCTTGATTTTAGATGAGACAAAACAGCTAATGATATGTGAGTTTATTGAGGGAAAGCATCAGCAAAAACTTAAGCAAAAAAATCTTAAAAAATTAGCCATGTTGTTAAGAAAACTTCATAAGATAAAAATTCGACAACAGCCCAATGACTTTAGAAATGCATTTAAATATAAAGATAAAAAAGTACAAGAGGCTTTCAAAATCATTAAGACTTTTAAACCTGAATATGTCTTAGGACATAATGATTTACACCCTAAAAACATTCTCTTTGGCAAAAAGATACAGTTCATCGACTGGGAGTATGCAGGAAAAACTGATAGATACTTTGATTTGGCTTCGATTATTATTGAGTATAAACTGAATAAATCAGATGAAAAAACTTTTCTCTATAACTATTTTTTACGACATGAACGTGTTAATTTTAAAAAACTTGAAGCATTTAAAGTGGTTTACCAAATTTTGTGGACGCTCTGGTTTGAGAAGTTGGAGCGTGGGGAGATAGATGAGGTTTAGCAAAAGGTACTTTAAGTGGTGTACCTTTTGATTTGGGGTTTTACCCTAACAGACGCTCATACTCAGGATTTTTTTCTACAAAGGCGACAATATACGAACAAGCAGGTTGCATTTTAAGCCCTTTGGCTTCAAGTTCTTTCATGACCCCAATACAAAGCTCTTTTGCAATACCACGACCACCAAGCTCTTTGGGTACAATGGTATGTGTTAAGTGTAAAACATCTCCCTCTTGTGTGTACTCAATATAAGGTTTAAAACCCTCTATGTGAAACTCATATTTGTTTTCAGCTTCATTGTGAATTAGTTCATGATTGGACATGATATTTCCTTTATGTTAAAATAGAAGTGTTGATAAGTTTAGCAGTTAGAAGCTTTATGAAGCGTTTAAAAAAGTAAAAGCAACTCAATGCTTTTACTTGTTGAGAAATTATTAACGTTTAGAAACAATGTCTTTCATAACAAATGACGCATGGTTAAATGCTAAGGCAATACTTCCTTGGTCAGTTACCACATCACCAATGGTGTAAAGACCTGGAATATTTGTCTCCATTGTCTTTTCGTCCATAAGAGGCTCATCCCATTTTCCTGTCTCAATTTTTGAGTTAACCAAGAAATCTTTTGGACTTGTTCCACCAAGAGCATAAACAATTCTCTCATAAATTTCAGATGAACCATCGGTAAAGTTTACTTTTACTCTCTCTTCACCCTCATCACCATCTGCTTCAACACTTTCAACATCTACACCCATTTTGTTAAGAAGTTTTCCATTGTCAAGATACTTCATGGTCATCTCAGTGTTGATTGGATTCATTCTTGTAATTTCAGCTTTTCGGTAGTTAAGTGTTACAGTACAATCTTGCATATCTTCAAGCTCTACTAAACCATAAGCGTACTCACCAGCAGTATCTCCACCACCAACAATCATAACACGCTCACCATTAACTACTTTTGAAAGGTTAAAGTTTAATCTTGGTCTGATTGCTTTAGGAAATTTGTATCCTGGTTTGTTTGGTTTACCCATTCTTCCCACAGAGACAATGACATTTTTGGCTTTAACAATGTTGTCTTCGCTTAATTTAACGACAAAAAGACCATCTTCACCTTTTTCAACATTCCAAATCTCGGTGTTGTAAACAAATTTATCTAAAACACCATGACTCGCTAACAAATCATCCATCTGTTGAATATATTCCTCTTTAGAACACTCTTCAAAAGAGACATTTCCCTCAAATTCAGCTTTTCTACCCATCCAATCTTTGTCAACTCTTTTACCTTTTTTGTAAAATTTATGAATCATGTCATTGTGCGTTGCTGCTTTGTCGATAACAATGATATTGTCAATCCCTGCTAATTTTGCCTCGATGGCTGATGCCATTCCCCCAGGTCCTGCACCAATGATTGCGATGTCTACTATTTTTTCTGAAGCCATGTATATCTCCTTAGATATTTACGTAAAATTTTTAAGAATATATCACGTAAATGTTTAGTTCTTAGTATGTAATAATAGTAATATATAAATCAAGCTTATTATGAGTATAAGCGTAACAATGGATATTTTTTAGATTATTTTAAGCTTCTCAAACGTGTTTAAAATTTACACACCTTACAAATGAAATAGGCATAGTTATTAAGCTTTTGCGACACTATTAAGTCCATCTTAGCTATCCTCTTTGTAAATTTAGTCTATTCTCTTCTGCGAAGTGATAAATTAAAGAAACAGCTTAGGAAAAAACAATGAGTGAAGTACAAATAGTAGAAAACATGGTTGACATCACAATTGATGGCGTAGTATGTAAGGCTAAAGAGGGGGAGTATGTTCTCAATGCTGCAAGAGCAAATGATATATTTATTCCTGCTATATGCTATCTGACACGATGTTCTCCAACACTTGCCTGTCGTATCTGTCTGGTTGAAGTGGATGGGAAACAGGTCTACGCTTGTAACTCTAAAGTAAAAGAGGGCATGAACATTACGGTTGATACCCCCGATATTTTAGCAGAACGTCGAGCGATGATGGAGGTTTACGATGTAAACCACCCTCTTCAATGTGGTGTTTGTGACCAAAGTGGTGAGTGTGAGCTTCAAAACTATACGTTAGAGTTACAAGTTGACTCTCAATCATATAGTATTCCTGATACCAAAAGAGAGACTACCAACTGGTCATCGGTTTTACATTATGATCCAGGTTTATGTATTGTCTGTGAGCGTTGTACCACCATCTGTAAAGATATGATTGGTGACGCTGCGATTACTACAGCAAAACGTGGTGGCGAAGCTTTAGACAAATCTTGGAAAGACAATATGCCAAAAGATGCTTATGCCATGTGGAATAAGCTTCAAAAATCGGTGATTGCTCCAAGTAACGGAACAGGTTCTACTGATTGTTCTGATTGTGGTGAGTGTATTTCGGTCTGTCCTGTTGGGGCATTGGTAAGTAGAGATTTTGTCTACACCTCAAATGCTTGGGATTTAAAACGAATCCCTGCTGTATCAGCACACTCTTCTGATGGTTTTGCAATCTACTACGAAACAAAACCAGCAGCCATTGAAGATAGACGTGAAAAAATCTTCCGTGTCACCAATGAGTGGAACTTTGTCTCTTTAGATGGTGCGGCACGATTTGGGTATGATTTTGAAAACCAAGATGTTAGCAAAGATGAAACAGCATTTAAAGCTGCGGTGGAAGCGATGAACAAAGCTGAGACCATTCGTTTTAACTCGGTAATCACCAATGAAGAGGCATTAATGCTTCAAACATTAAAAGAGAAAAAAGGGCTTAAACTCTATAACCCAGAAGTAAGACCTTTCCAAAACTTCTTAAAGCTTTACAATGAAGCCTCTGGAGCTTCTTTATATAATGGAACAACTGACACCGCCTTAAAGTGTAACTTTGTGGTCTCTGTGGGTGGGGCATTACGTAATGATAGCCCTGGAATGAAATATGCTTTCAATAACATCCAAAAGATGAATAAAGGAGCGGGGTTGTACTTCCACCCTGTGGCAGACAAACTCATTCCTACTTTTGGTAAAACCGTTGAGACATTTACGCATAAAGCAGGACTTGAAGAAGCGACACTCTACCTATTGCTTGAACTATTTGCTGATGCAGACAAATTACCATCTGATGTCAAAGATTATTTGGCTGAATTGGGACGGGATAATCTCATCAATATGTTAGGTGGCGATGCTGATGCCTTTAACAAAAACTTTGAGAAGATGATGAAGAAAAAAGATAGTTTTGTCTTGATGGTAGGTGAAGACTACTATGGTCATGCCAAAGCTGAAAATCTTGCAAAACTGATTGTACTTCTTGAAGAGACAGCAGGTTTCCAAGTAGTAATGAACCCACCAAAAGCAAATGCTTTAGGAGTAGCACTTATCTGTGACCTTGATGATGAAGCTACGGGTTATACAGTTGGGTACAATGAAAATGGTGACTTTAGACTCTCTGCTCTTGGTGATGCAAAAGGTGACAGCAATGTTTTAGATATGCCTGCGATGAACCAACAAGAGGGAACATTTACCACACTTTCTAAACGTGTTGTTCCTACCAATGTGGCACTTGAATATAACGGTTATGTTCTCAATGACCTTATGGCTGAATTGATGGATGCACCAAGAGAGACCATTGAATGGACACCTCACTTGCCAACAGACAAAGGCTATCAAGCAATGGCATTTGATGATATGCTCAATACCTTTGACAATGCAGGACGTGATAACCGTGGTTATTTGCTGAACGTGACTTATGATGAAGTTGAACTTCCAAAAGTAGATAAGTTTGATGAAGCCGATGGGCTTGATGGTGACATTGTTTACCGATGTAATCCTCCAAGACAATTTAGTGATTTTTCTGACAAAGCACACCAAATCTTTGAGCCATTTGGTCTTTATGCGAGTGAAGATCGTGCTAAAGAGCTTGGTGAGAAAGCAGAGATTCTGTTTAAAAATGGAAAAATCACGGTAGATGTAATTGTTGATGCAAAAATGGAAGGTGACATTGTGGCACTTTCCGACTTTAAATCAGCTCAAAATGTTTATGAGCTATTTGGTGCATCACGTTACCAAAAAGTAACAATTAGGAAGGCGTAAATATGGTTTCAACAATATTTTTGACAGCAACAGCACTACCTGAAGTAATATGGATTGGTGTTATCATCAAAGCGGTGCTTATTTTAGCCGTGATTGCAGCCATTGCAGGATTTGGTACTTATATTGAGCGAAAAATCTTGGCATTTATGCAACGACGATTAGGACCTCAACATGTAGGACCTTTTGGACTACTTCAACTTGCAGCCGATGGGATTAAACTTTTTACCAAAGAAGATATTATTCCTCAACATGCTAACAAGTTTATTTTTTCCATTGCCCCTGTAATTACGGCTGCGACGGCATTTATTGCTTTAGCAGCAGTCCCTGTATTTCCAGATTTCACTATTCCTTTTACTGATATTTTAGTGCCTTCAATCGCTTCAGATATTAATGTAGGAATTCTATTTGTACTAGGAATGATGGCTGCGGGTCTTTATGGACCACTTCTTGCTGGTATGTCACAAGGGAACAAATGGGGGATTATCGGAAGTGCTAGAACAGCCATTCAGTTTCTCTCTTATGAAGTAGTAACAGGACTTTCAGTATTAGCACCTATTATGATGGTTGGTTCATTGTCTTTTGTTGATTTTAACGATTACCAAACTGATGGATTATGGTTGGTTGTCTATCAACCTATTGCTTTTGTTCTCTTTTTAATCGCAGGATTTGCTGAGACAAACAGAACACCATTTGACCTTTTGGAACATGAAGCAGAGATTATTTCTGGTTATGTAACAGAGTATTCAGGTATGCGATGGGGACTCTTCTTTATTGGTGAGTACGCAAACATGATTACCATTGGGGTAATTGCTTCTATTGTTTTCCTTGGTGGATACAATGACTTCTTATTTATTCCAGGTTGGATTATGATTATTGGTAAAATTGCCTTCTCATTCTTCTTCATGTTATGGGTAAGAGCAGCGTGGCCTCATGTTAGACCAGACCAACTCATGTGGTTGTGTTGGAAAGTTTTAATGCCATTGGCCGTGATTAATGTACTTATCACTGGTTTAGTGATTATGATATAAGGGATAGAGATGAGTTTAGAACAATTTAAAAACAGAAATGTTGGAACACAGAACTATGTGAAATTAGATTTAGACCATAGCCCAACCACAGGTTGGTGTCAGTTTAAACAAGTAGTCAAGAGAACCTTTAAGCCAGAACTTTTTGTGGGGCTTGGGGTGACATTTAGAGAGATGGTCAATGCCCTTTTTAGAGGAAAAATGCATACGACACAGTATCCATTTGAAAAATTACCAATCTCTCCACGTTACCGTGCCATTCACGACATGCTCCGTCTCTTAGAATCAGGGAATTACCGTTGTATTGGGTGTGGATTGTGTGAAAAAATCTGTATTTCAGACTGTATCTCTATGGAGACAAAGTATGATGAGAATCAACGTAAAGAGGTCTCTGAATATACCATTAACTTTGGTCGTTGTATCTTCTGTGGATATTGTGCAGAGGTTTGTCCTGAGTTAGCCATTGTTCATGGTGGACGTTATGAAAATGCTTCAGAGCAGAGAGCTTCATTCTCTTTGTTTGAAGATATGTTAACGCCAATTGACCAATTAAATTTACAACAAGAGTATGCAGGATTTGGTGCGATTAGCCCTAACGCTGATGAAAATGTTAAATCTACGCCATTAGCGTACTAAAAAGGAGAAGATAATGTATGAAACGATAGCCTTTTACACGTTTGCGATTTCAACAACAATTTTGTTTTTGATAACCGTAATGAGTAAAAATGTTCTTTATGCCATGACAGCCTTAGCTTCTGGTATGGTGATGATTTCTGGATTCTTTTTCCTTTTGGGAGCAGACTTCTTAGGAGTTGTTCAACTAATCGTCTATGTGGGAGCTGTAATGGCACTCTATGGATTTGCCATGATGTTTTTTGATGCGACCAGAGACATTAAAGAGAAGCATCAAAATCCAGCACTTGTATTTTTATTGGGTGGATTAATGGCATTAATGTTTGTGGTTATATTTTCAGCCCCAATCATTGGAGACAATGTTCAAGCACTCTATCCTATTGTAGAGGGTGTAGGAAATGCCCAAGCAGTAGGAATGGTACTTTTTACAAAATATCTAGTGCCATTTGAAGTAGCAGCACTCATGCTACTTGTGGCGATGATTGCAGGGATTATCTTAGCAGGTAAGAAGATGGATTACTCATTAACCACTTCAGAAGCTGCGGATGAAGAGATAAATGTAGAAGAGAAGCTTCAAGCAGATATTGAACGTGAAAAGGGAGAGGCATAATGTTAGAAATTGGTGTAAATCACTACCTCATACTTTCGGGAATACTTTTTAGTATTGGGTTTATGGGAGTCTTAAGAAGAAAAAATCTTCTCATGCTCTTCTTTGCAACCGAAGTGATGTTAAATGCTGTAAATATTGCTTTTGCAGCAATTGGAAATTATTATGGTGACTTATCTGGGCAGATGTTTGCCTTTTTCGTCATCGCAGTTGCCGCTTCAGAAGTGGCTGTTGGATTGGGACTATTGATTGTACTTTACAAAAAGTATGGTTCATTAGATCTTGATGTTATCTCATCAATGAAAGGTTAGAAAATATGGAAACTTTAGTATATATTGCACTTTTTTCCCCTTTTGTTGGGTCACTTTTTGCAGGACTGTTATTTGGTAATAGTCCAAGAAAAATGTTTACAGGTTGGGTCGCTTCAGCACTTATCTTTGTAACATTTGTATCGTCAGTTACCTTAGCCTATCATGTCGCTACGGTAGGTGCAATTCATGTTCAAATGATGGACTGGATTAGTGCTGGAGACTTAAGCATACCGTTTGGTTTTGTGATTGATCAAATTTCAGTAACCATGATGGTCGTTGTCTCTTTGGTTTCAACCATTGTTCACATCTATGCCACAGGCTACATGGATCACGACAAATCTTACAACAGATTTTTTGCCTACCTCTCAGCATTCGTTTTTGCCATGATGATTTTAATCATGTCTGATAACTTTGCAGGACTGTTCATTGGTTGGGAAGGGGTTGGTGTCTGTTCATGGTTACTTGTTGGTTTTTGGTATCATAAAGCAGATAGACCTTTTGAAGAAAATCCTTCAATCTCTCCTTCATGGGCAGCCAACGAAGCGTTCATCATGAACCGTGTGGCTGACCTTGGAATGTTAGTTGGTATCTTCTTAATCTACTGGAACATTGGTTCGCTTCAATATGATGTTGTTTTTGATGCCATGCCACATTTAGCAGATGGGATTTTAGTCTCGATTGCCATTGCACTCTTCATTGGGGCAATGGGTAAATCAGCACAGTTCCCACTACACACATGGCTTACCGATGCAATGGAAGGTCCTACACCTGTTTCGGCACTTATTCACGCAGCGACCATGGTAACAGCAGGGGTTTTCTTGGTGATTAGAGCCAATCCATTGTACTCATTAGAAGCCGTTCATGGAGTGTCGATGTTTATCGCCTCTTTGGGAACATTTGTGGCATTCTATGCAGCTACCATGGCATTGATTGCTCGAGACATTAAACGTATTGTTGCACTTTCAACCTTGTCACAACTAGGGTATATGTTTGCGGCTGCTGGACTTGGAGCTTACTGGATTGCACTTTTCCACTTGGCAGCTCACGCTTTCTTTAAAGCATTACTCTTCTTGGGTGCTGGTAACGTCATGCACGCAATGGATGATGAGCTAGACATCTTCAAAATGGGTGGACTTAAAAATGCGATGAGAGGCTCTTACATCTACATGGGAATTGCTTCATTTGCCTTAGCAGGTCTTCCTATTATGGCTGGATTCTACTCTAAAGATGCCATTATTGAAACAGCATTTAATGAGGGAACTTACATTATTTGGGGCATGTTAGTAATTACTGCTGGTATGACCGCGTTTTATTCATTTAGACAAGTATTTTTCTCATTCCATGGTGAAAAACGTTATGAAGCTTTAGGTTTCCACCCTCACGATATGTACAAATATGTACTCATCGCCATGGCACCATTGGCAGCTCTTGCTATCTCATTTGGTTGGTTTATGGGTTACTATAAAGATTTCATCTATGGACTTAATGAAACAGTTCAATATGAGATGAGTCACACCACACACCATTGGGCTTGGTTATTGGGTTCAATAGTTATTGCACTTGCATTAACAGGAATCTTTTTAGCATGGAAAAAGTATGCAGGAGAAGGTGAAAATGCTTGGAAGAGAGATGAAAAGTTTGAAGCTTCATTTATCTACAAGTTATTAGAGAACCAATACTATGTACCTAAGTTCTATGACCAATTTATTGTTCAGCCTTATACCATTGCATCTGCAAAATTTTGGGAATTTGACAAAAAAACAGTTGATGGAACAGTTGATGACTTAGGAAAAGCTTGTTTAAACATTGGAGATACCTCAAGAGGTATGCAAAATGGTAACTTATCATCTTATCTTAATTGGATGGGTGTTGGTGCTATGATTATAGTTATTATTGCTGTAATATCATCGGTAATAGGTTAAGGGAGAATAGATGGACACAATATTAAGTATATTAATATTTTTCCCTGCAATAGCAGGGTTTGTGGGTTTTGGAATTACCAAAGGCTCAGCAAAAATTTATGGTATTGCCGTGGCAACCATAGAGTTGATTTTAGCACTGCTTCTATGGATGCAATTTGATACTAGCAATGCAGGAATGCAGTTTACTGAAAAAGTGGCACTCATTGCTGACTTTGGTATCTCTTATAATGTAGGGGTAGATGGTATCTCTCTCTTTATTGTTGTGATGGCAGCACTCATTACACTTCTGGGAATTATCTTACTTAGACCAGATACCAAGAACATGAAGAACATGATTATCTCTTTATTATTTTTAGAGATGACCATGGTAGGTGTTTTCTTAACATTAGATGCAATTATCTTCTACTTGTTTTGGGAACTCTCTTTGGTACCTATGCTCTACATTGTGGGTGCATGGGGTGGAAAAGACAGAGTATACGCTGCTGTTAAATTTTTCCTCTATACCTTTGCAGGTTCATTGGTAATGTTAGTAGGTCTTCTTGCGATGGCATATCTTTATCATCAAGCCAATGGTGTTTGGTCATTTAGTATTTTAGATTGGTACACCTTACCACTAACAGAAGACCAACAGTTTTGGCTCTTTTTAGCGTTCTTTGCTGGTTTTGCCATCAAAGTACCAATGTTCCCTTTTCATACTTGGTTGCCTTGGGCGCATGGTCAAGCACCAACAATCGGTTCAGTTATTCTAGCAGCCGTACTACTTAAAATGGGAACTTACGGTTTTGTAAGATTCTCATTGCCAATTTTACCAGATGCTTCGGTGACGTTTATTCCGTTAATTATGGCACTTTCACTCATCATGGTTATCTACACTGCCATGATTGCCTTTGCACAAAAAGACATGAAGCAAGTCATTGCTTACTCTTCTGTTTCACACATGGGGATTATCATGCTTGGGGTATTTGCAATGAATGCTGAAGGTCTTGGTGGTTCGGTCTTCTTAATGCTGTCTCATGGTATCGTCTCTGGAGCATTGTTTATGCTTGTGGGTGTTATTTATGAGCGAACAGGAACAAAGCTTATGTCTGAATTCGGTGGATTGGCAGCGGTCATGCCAATTTACGCTACGGTATTTGGTTTAATGCTCATGGCTTCAGTAGGTCTTCCTTTGACCATTGGTTTTGTGGGTGAATTTTTAGTCCTCTTAGGATTCTATAAAATTTCAGCTATTGGAACTATTTTGGCAGGAAGTACCATTATTATTGGTTCAGTCTATATGTTAGCCTTGTTTAAAAAGTCATTTTTTGGACCTGTGCGACATGAGAAAAACTTAGCCTTAAAAGATTTAGACAAAAGAGAGCTTACAGCGTTAATTCCATTGGTACTCATTGTGGTATGGTTAGGTGTTTATCCAAAACCGATACTTGGACCAATTGATAACTCGGCAAAACACATCTTAACTCAAATGGAAGCAAAAGCGATTAACCCTGCAACCAAAGAGACCATTATACTTTCTAAAAAGGAGGCAGAATAATGTTAGAACCTGTCAATATTTCCTTAGAGTCCCTAAACCTTGTGACACTAATGCCAATGCTTATTGCCATTGGTGGTGGTCTACTTATCTTATGTATTGATTTATTTAAAGATAATATTCATAAGTCATTCTATGTAGCTTTAACAGTACTTATTTTACTCATTGACCTTATGGTCACTATGGGCTTAAATTTTGGAGTAGAAGAGAAAGGTTTCTTTCAAGTGCTACTCATAGATGGGATTGCTGTCTTATCACAAGCTATTATTTTAGTGGCTTCAATGCTCTTTATTCCTTTGGCATTAACCTCTAAAAGATTTCATGAGTACTCTTACCCAGAGTTCTTTGCCTTGTTTATGTTTATGATAGCTGGTTTCCAGTTTATGGTGAGTTCAGACAACTTGATTTTAATCTTTATTGGATTAGAAACAGCTTCTCTTTCACTCTACACTTTAATAGCAATGCACAATAGAAGTAACTCTTTTGAAGCAGCAGTGAAGTATTTTACCATGGGTGCATTGGCGGCTGGTTTCTTTACCATGGGTTCTGCTATTCTTTATGGAGTTTCAGGCTCTTTAGAGTTAAATCAAATTGCCACAGCAATTTCAGACCGTTTGAATGAACCTGGGATTATGATTTTACTTCTTGGTGGAGCAGGATTATTGTTAACGGCATTTGCCTTTAAGCTCTCTTTATTCCCTTTCCATACTTGGGCTCCTGATGTTTATGAAGGGGCTTCAGCACCATTGGCAGGGTACATGTCAGTTGTGCCTAAAGTAGCAGCTTTTGTGGTCTCTATGAGAATTTTTGAAATGTTCATTAACCTGCAAATTGAGTGGGTACAGAGTATGATTATCTTCTTATCGGTAATTACAATGACACTTGCAAACCTTATGGCACTGGTACAAAAAGATGTTAAGCGTATGTTAGCCTACTCTTCCATCTCTCATGCTGGTTTTGTTATGGTTGCCATTGCCTTAGCAACAGATAAGTCAAATACAGGTGTATTCTTGTACTATACACTCTTTATGTTTACGAACCTTGGAGCATTTACCATGTTGTGGGTAAGTCGTCATAAAGACAGAGTTCACCATGAACGTTTTGACCACCCTTATGAAAAATTTTCTGGAATGATTAAAATCATGCCAATGGGTGCGGTGATTATGGCATTGTTCATGTTGTCTCTAGCAGGTGTACCTCCATTCTCTATATTTTGGGGTAAAATCTACTTGATGTCAGCCACTGTTGATGCTGGGTATTTATGGTTGGCTGTGGTCATGGGACTTAACTCTGCCATTGCAGCGTACTACTACTTAAAGCTCATTGTCTACATGTTCCTAAAAGAGCCTACAGATGCAGTAAAAGAGGAGATTGTCTACTACAACGTCTCTAAACCATTAATGGTTGTTCTTGGTTTTGCGGTATTTGTGACAGTATTCTCTATCTTCATGGTTAATCCATTGATAGACTACATCTCTACCATGCTTCAAGCTTCAAGCTTTGGCATTTAAGCCATTGTTCTGATAGTTTCTATCAGAACAATTTAAACTCCTCTTATTTCTCCTAACTATCTATGTTTTTTAATATATAATTTTTATTTAAAATTAAGTTTATAATTTATTAAAAATTGTATAATCCTTTTTACTATTGATAAAAAATTAAATATGATTTCTGGAACAAAAAATGAATAAAAAAATAGCAATAATCTCTAATTTATCATGGAACTTATATAACTTTCGTCTCTCTTTAATGATTGCCATGAGAGAGGCAGGTCATGAAGTTATCGCCATCGCTCCTTATGATGAATATAGTCAAAAAATTATTGATGCAGGGTTTGAGTTTCATGATATAAAAATGAATGCCCAAGGGATTAACCCTCTTGAAGATTTACAAACAACTTATCACTTTTATCGACTTTTTAAAAAAATATCACCTGATGTAGTCTGTCAATATACCATTAAGCCTAATATCTATGGCTCATTTATGGCAAAAGTTTTAAAGATTGATACTATTAATAATATTGCTGGTCTAGGGACACTTTTTATTAAACAGAATTTTGTGACAACCATTGCTAAATCACTTTATAAGCTCTCTCAATCTAATGCTAAACGTATCTTTTTTCAAAATAGTGATGACTTTAAACTTTTTGTTGAGGGGGGATTGGTGAACGTCAATAGATGTGATGTTTTACCTGGTTCAGGTGTTGATACGAATCGCTTTAAACCCCAAGAGAAAGAGGAGAGTGAGAATATACGCTTTCTATTGATAGCCCGTATGATTTGGGAGAAAGGCATCGCTCAATATGTCGAGGCAGCAAGAGCCATAAGAAAAAGGCATTCCAATGTAGAATTTTGCCTTTTAGGCTTTTTAGATGTAGAAAACCCAGGAGCCATTACCAAAGCACAAATGAATGAGTGGGTAGAAGAGGGTGTTGTAAACTATTTGGGTGTTAGTGATAGGGTTGATGAAGTAATTCATAGTGCTGATTGTATAGTTTTACCTTCTTATTATAGAGAGGGAACACCTAAGACCTTATTAGAAAGTGGTAGTACAGGAAAGCCTATTATCACAACCGATAATGTAGGCTGTAGAGATGTAGTAGACCATGGAATTAATGGCTTTATTTGTGAACCTAAATCAGCCACAGATTTAGAATTGAAAATTGAAATGTTTTTGGCTTTAAGTACTGAAGAAAAGTTGGAAATGGGTAAACAAAGCAGAGCAAAAATTACACGAGAGTTTGATGAAAAAATCGTGATTGATAAATATTTAGAGTGTTTAGTTTAGACTTTTTAATGTAATAGAGGGAAAATAATGGGACAATCAGGTGATAAGATTAATGCCAATAATGCCAATTGGAAATTTAATGGAGATATGGTAGAACATTTTGAGCAACATGTGGAAAAATCTGTACCCTTTTATCTAGAAGGGCATGAACTAATAAAAAATCTTAGTGATTATTTTGTTAAAAATGACTCTATTTGCTATGAATTAGGTTCATCAGTTGGAACACTTTCCTCTAAATTAGCCATACACCATAATAATAAAAATGCAAAGTTTATTGGTATTGAAATAGAAGAAGAGATGCTAATACAAGCAAAATCACGATATAGTAATAAAAATTTATCTTTTCTTTGTGATGATATTGTCACCATGGATTTAGAAAAATCAGATTTAATTGTTTCTTACTACACTATTCAATTTATACATCCAAAGTTGAGACAAGAATTGATTAATAAAATTTATGACTCTTTAAATTGGGGAGGTGCTTTTATCTTGTATGAAAAAGTACGTGCAAATGATGCACGTTTTCAAGATATTATTTCTAATTTATATATGGAATATAAATTAGATAAGGGCTATAAACCTAAAGAAATTATTAACAAAGCAAAAAGTTTAAAAGGAATTTTAGAACCTTTTTCTACTGAAGGCAATATTGAAATGTTAAAACGAGCAGGATTTATTGATATTTTATCAGTACAAAAATATATGAATTTTGAGGGCTTTTTAGTCATTAAATAATATAGAGATAAGGAATTAAATATTTTGAATACTAATAAAAATAATCTACATAATAATCATATGGTATTCCTAATTAACTCTATGGGTGAGGGTGGTGCACAACAAGTCTTACTAAGTTTAGTAGAAGAATATTTATTGTTTGGTATTGAGGTAACAGTTATATCTTTATCTAAAAATAATGTGTATGAACTTCCCTCAAATATAAGAACCGTTTATTTACATGAAGATTATGACCAATCTTCTAAATTATATAAAATATTATTAATTCCTTACTCTGCGTGGAAATTAAAAAAATATGTGAAAGAAAATAATTTAAAAAGTGTGCAAAGTCATCTTTTCCGTGCAAATTTTGTAAATTTATTGAGTAAAATTTTTAAGTCACCTCATTTGGTTCAGGTGGTAAATCATTCTGTTATGTCTCGTTTTATGTATGAAGGAATTTCTGGTAAAATCAATGCTTTTTTTATTAAATTTTTATATCCTAAAGCAGATAAGGTTTTTTATATATCAAAAAGAATGAAAACAGACTTTTTAAGCTATTTAAAGGTACTTGAAGTGGAGAGT
Source organism: Campylobacteraceae bacterium (assembly GCA_026982175.1). Classification (GTDB taxonomy): domain Bacteria; phylum Campylobacterota; class Campylobacteria; order Campylobacterales; family Sulfurovaceae; genus UBA1140. The sequence goes on along the minus strand of JALSHP010000118.1, from coordinate 6,594 downwards.
AACATTATTTACAATCCCTATAATCTTGATTCTATTGTAGAAAAGAGTAAGATGGAAAGTGATAAATTTACCTTTAATAGGGAAAAACGTTACATCATAACAGTTGGACGGCTTATTTCTCTGAAACGTTTTGAAGATGTACTTCAGGTATTAAGTAAATTAGATGAAAATATAGAATTGATTTTATTAGGTGACGGAGAAGAAAAGCAAGTGTTAATAAAGTTGGCGAATAGATTAAATCTTACTTCTCGGGTACATTTTTTAGGTCAAGTTAAAAATCCTTTTTTGTATATTGCACGTAGTGATGTTTTTGTCTCTTCTTCTTCTGTTGAAGGCTTTCCCAATGTTTTAGTAGAATCAATGGTGTGTGGTACAGCCATTGTTTCTAGTGATTGTATTAGTGGACCACGTGAAATTTTAGCACCGAGTTCAGACCATAATTATCAGCTTAAAAAAGGGATAGAGATGGCTGAATTTGGCATTCTTTATGGCATAGGTGATATTGACGCATTGCAAGAGGCAATAGAGCTTTTATTGAAAGACAATAGGCTAAAAAAAGAGTATGAAGCTAAAGCATTTGAGCAGAGTAAAGAGTTCTCTATTAAAAAGATTGCACAAATTTATAAAGAGGCTTATTTTAAATGAACATAGTTTTTATTTTACCTTCTTTGGAAAAAATTGCTCCTGTAACCGTTATTGTTAATATTATTTCCTTTTTATTGAAAACTAAAGATGCTAACATAATCGTGATGACGCTACAGGGTACGCCTCTTAATAATTATAAAAATGAACTGCTTAAAGAAGGAGTGACACTCTATGAATATACGAGTATTAAGAGTGCTTTCCATGCGAAAGATAAAGCTTTTTGGGAGACTATAGATATCGTACATATTAATAGTTTAAAACCAAATATTTTAGCCTATTTTTTACAAAAAAAGTATCAACATTTAAAATCTTTAGCAACCATTCACTCTGTTGAAAAAATTGATTATGTTCAAAGTAGAGGTTTTCTCAAGGGAAATTTTTCATATAGATTAAATGCCCTAATTTGTAAAAAAAGAGACAGGGTTGTTGCTGTATCCTTAGATGTTTTAGCCTATTTAACAAGCATGAAGATAGATAATGCACTTTGCATTCAAAATGGAATTGATTTTAGAAATTTTAAATCGTATGATGTTAAAAAAGAGACTAAAAGCATTCATCTTGTTCAAGTTGGGGTTTTAAATGTCAATAAAAATCAACTCTATTCTTTACGACTTTTAAAATATCTTTTAAACGGAGGTTTAGATATTAAGCTACATTTTTTAGGAGCGACTAAAGATGAAGTCTATAAAGAAAAACTAGATGAGTATATTCACGCACATCATTTAGCTAATCAAGTCATATTTTATGGAAATGTAGAATTTCTAAAATTAACAGAAGTTTTAAGTAGTAAAGATATTTTACTAATGCCTTCTTATTCTGAGGGATTACCACTTTCTCCTTTGGAAGGTTACTTTTATGGTTTACCTGCAATTACTTCATCAAATGGCGGACTTAAAGAGGTAAATATTGAGGATAAGACAGGTATCTTTGTAGATATTCAGAGTGATGATTCTTTTGAAAAAGTGAAAACATTTATTGGTTCTGGTCGATATAAAGCATTATCTAAAAATTTAAATACTTATGCACTTCAAAAGTTTAATGCTGAAGAGATGAGTAAAAGGTATTATAATTTATATCGTTCTTTACTGGATTAAATAATGTTATTTAATCCAAACTTCTTTATTAAATTTTATTTGCAAGTAGGCATGATAGAGTTGTACAATCAAAAAGTGATAACTTAATCCTACAATACCAAAATAGTAGATAGAGGGATAAAGTAGTATGGAATTTAAAATCATACATCTAAAGGTAATTATTGATAGCTTCTTATTGTCTGATTTGATAATAAGAAGCAAAGAGTAGAGTGGCCCAATGGCAAAGAGTAGTGATACGGAAAATATTTTTAGTAGTGAAGCTGTTTGCTCAATAGGCTTTCCTGAAACTAAGTTGACTATGTCAGAGGCAAAAAGATAGGTTAAAAAAGCAATAATTGCTAAAGCCAATAGATACCATAAAGATATTTTTTTAATCAGTTTATAGTAGTCTGTTTTATGCTCTAAATATTTTTTGGAGAGAAAAGGAAAAATGGCTTTGGTTACAGGACTAAAAAGCTCTTGAATAACAGAAAAAAGTTTGTAGGCTAAAGCATAGTATCCTACGGTTGTGTTGTCAGCCATTAGCCCTAGTACAAAAATGTTCATAGTCGTATAAAAATGTACAGCAATTTGTGAGAGAAAAAGATGCCAACTATTTTTTATTTGAAATATGATGTTTGTTTTTTGGGGTATTTTAAAACCTACATTAAACGCTTTTTTAATATAAAGTAAAGAGCCAAGACCAGCTAGAATGGCTAAAAAACCTTCTATTAGGGGGACAAGAAGATAATCTTCTTGTGTTGTGACGAAAAGTAAAATTAAAACAAGTGAGATAACTCTTTGTAACGTTTTAAAGAGGGTAATAAATTTCATTTTTTCTACACCTTGAAAGAACCATGTTGGAAAAAGAGCATCTCCTAGAACGACTAGAAAAGTATAGAGAAAAAGCGTACTCTCAATGGAGATTTTTTCAAGACTAAAGATTAAGATGATTAAAATAAAGAGGGTAATACCCACAAGAAGTAGTTTAACCATAAGAATAGAGGACAAAATATCACTTAAAGCTGATTTGTCTTCTTTTTGAAGGGCTATCTGTTTTGTGCCTGTAAAATCAAATCCATAGGCAACGGTTGAACGAAAAAAAGCAATGGTTGCAGTGGCAAAAGAGAGTAGTCCAAAATAAGCAATGCCTAAGGTATGAACTAAGTAGGGTAATAAAATTAAAGGGATAAGATATTGCAATCCTTGTAAGGTAAAAAGAGCAAACATATTGGATAAAATCGTTTTTTGTTGGCTATTAATGCTTATCATGAACATCTTCCATCATCTTTATCCATTGTTTAGTAGGAGGGTTTTTTTGAGGTAATAACCACTCTTGATCATGACAGTAATAGATGACATATTTATCACTATACTTTAATGCTTTTTGGAGGGTGCTTTTAATGTCATTGATACCTGAAGTGTTTATTGTATCATATTCTTCATAGGTACTTTTTTGTCCTTTATTAAATACCATAAAGCCAATTTGAATCTCTTCTGACCATGTTTTTCGTTCATTTTTAGGAACGACCCATTGGAAATTTGGGTTTAAGCTATCATTATATTTATCTTTAGCAATATTATGTTTTCTCCATTGATAGGCATAGCCAAAATGTTTGTTTTTACGGTATTTATAGCTCTCCCCCATATCATGCAAGGAACTTAAAGTACCAAGCCCTTGTTTGAGTCCTGTAAAAATTGCACCATGAAGCTCATTTTCACGAGCTAAACCGAGATTAATAACAATAGGATAATCTTTATTGGAATTCGGATGAGAGAGCGAAGGCCCTAAGTACACCAATACGGTAAGTGCAGGATATTTTTTAACCATTGCAGACATAATGTTTTTGAAACGTGATTGTACTTTTTGCGTATGTTGTAAAAAAGTATAATTTAAATTTCGATAAGCATTTTTATCTACCCATGCTTGTTGGCTTCCTTGTTTTTCCCAAGAGGTATATTTTTTAGGTTTTTTGTTGATTTCATCTCTTGTAGGAAATTTAAAGTTTGTCATTTTCTGAGCAGATACACTATAGGGTTCATCATCAAAAACAATACCTTCAAAGTCCAACTCTTTTGCTGCCTTTGCAACAATAGCAAAGTTGTCACTAACTGTTTTCCATGCGTTATCATTCCAAAAATCAGCCGCAAATTCAATGTTGATTTGTAAAAAGTTGTGTTTTTGTTTATAGAGTTTTTTTAAGCCTTTGAGTTCATTCCATACATTCTCATACTTAAGTATGCTTCCTTTTTTCATACATTTATTGGTAAAAGTATCACCAACAACGACAAATCCAGAAAAAGGCAGTTTAGAAATTTTATCATGGTTTTCAATGAAGTTCTTTGGGGTATGTGCAACCCAACTGTTTCCATCAGCTAAAATAAGGTATTTTTCATTAGCAAAGAGTGTAAAACATAGAAAAGAGAGTAAGAGAATTATTTTTTTCATTTTAAAGCTTTTTTCTTTGAATAATAGCATAAGTTTGTTATAATTTGTTTGTTAAATATATTAAATAGGTCTTAAGAATGGTACGTAATTATTATTTAAATTATTTTCTTTCATTGCTCTTTGCCATAACCTTTATCTATTTAATACCATGGACTGAAATCTACGGAGCAGAATTTGCTGATATTTTTAATTATGTAGCGCGATTAAAATATTTAGCCAGAGGTGGATATGAAGGTGAAGTATCTGGTGTTAAATGGCTACTTAGTGAACCCTTATGGAAAATAATTTTTACAAATATTGCTTCAGTATTTTCTGATTATAGGTCTGCTTTATATGGTCTCTCTTTTTTTAGTATTTTTGTTTATTTTTCATTTCTTGTAAAAAGGGTAGAGTTTTATATTGCCATTATATTTTTATTTCAACCCATGGTGATTGATTTAGTCCTTGGGCAAATAAGAAATGCAGTTGCTTTTGCGGTTGTTTTATTGGCTTATGATTTTTATGAAAATAAAAAAGTCAATAATAATTTTGCTTTTTTACTCTTTGTTATAGCAATATTTATACATGTCTCTATTATTGTTTATTATACAATTTATTTTTTATTGTATAAACTAAATGAAAAGGTAGAAGATAAGAAATACTATCTAATAGCCATTTTTACAGCACTTTTTATTGCATTTTTTATGAAATATGGGAGTAATATTGTTTTGTCTTTACTCGGAGACCGACATGCTAACTATGAAGGAATAATACGAGCTAGTTCTCTTAGTTATTCTTTAATTTGGTTTTTGATTGCTTTAACATTGGCAACTTTTGGAGATTTTTCTGAAAGTAAAAAACGTATTTTAGTAGCGTATGTTATTACAATTTTATGTTTCTTTTTCTTCTCTTCTCTTTTAGGAATGTTTGCAGCGCGTTATGTAGCGGTTATTATGCCTTTAACTATTATTGCTATTGGTTATCTTCCAAAACATATTCAACAAGGTACTTATTTAGCTTTATTTCTTTACAATATATTCGCATTTAAGTATTGGTTGAAATTTACAATACTGTAACATTAAATTTTACAACAAGGAGTTTTATGCTTTATTTTAAATGGTTATTAAAACGTTTAATATTTTTTAGAAGAATTATGATTGAATTATATAATCAGATTATTTATGAAAAACAATCACAATTTATTTTACATCCGACGAATGCACATCGTTGCCCTTGTGAAGCGGTACTTTTCTATAGTTTACTTGGGCGGTTCTTTTTTGGCTTTAAAGAAATCTTATCCTTAGTATCTAATAATAAGTTATTTAAAAAAAGTATTTCTCTTGATGGTTTTGATAAATCAATAGATTATAAATCTCTTTATAAAAAAGGAGATAATTCTTATCTGTACCCAAAATCACCAATGATTCAAACTGATAATATAAAAATTGAAGATACTTTTTATGAAAAAATATCACGTTCCTATTTTTTAGCACATCAAGAAGAGGAGTCAAGCAGAGGATTAACACAAGAGTGGAGCAGTATTTCTAAACTTTATCAAAATATTTTTTTTAGTGATAAAACAATTATTAGAGAAAACATAGAAAACTTTCGAGGAGATCCTAAAATTTATAATCAAATTTTTACAAATAATTTTATATATATCTCAAAAGAAGAATCTTATAATAAAAATTATATGAATGCAATTGATTTAGTTTTAGATTATCATAAACAAGCAACGCGAATGGAAAGTCTTTTTTTAGCTTCTTTATCTGAAAGTACAGCAGGAAATCATCTTTGTGTTAACTACAGAGGGAAGAGGCTAAGTAAGGAACTACTCTATCACGCTGTAGTAAGTCATGATATTATTACCCATGTACCAAATTTGAGTAAAGGTGAAAGAGAAATTATTTTAGACATAGGGGCTGGTTTTGGAGGTGTTGCTCGAATACTTAGTTTTTATAGAGAAAATACAACACAAATTTTACTTGATTTACCAGAAACACTGCTTTTAACAGCCTATTATTTAAAAGACAATTTTCCCAATAAAAAAATAGCTTTGTTAGAAGACATTTATCCTAATTTAGATAATTTAGATGAAATTATTCGAGATTATGACTTTATATTAATACCACCTTTTGTATTAAATTATCTCAAAGATAAAAGTGTTGATTTGGTTATGAATACTACTTCATTGGGGTTTATGTCCAAAGATTATTTAGACTACTATTTAAAAGAAACAAGTCGAGTTTTAAAAGATGGAGGATATTTTTATTCACTAAACAGTACCAAAAGTATTGATGGCGGGGTTGGTAGTTATGATTGGGATTATAAAAAAGAGTATTTGACCATAGCTTATGGTTTTGACAACCGTTTTGCTTATCCACAGTGGTTAGGTAAAAAATATAAAACATAAAATTTAAAATTTAAAATTTATATTTTATTAATATT
>JALSHP010000117.1 GCA_026982175.1 Campylobacteraceae bacterium | reverse complement strand
CAAACTCATTCAACTCTTAGCATGGACACCCCTTACCATCAATGGACACGATGGCTTTAAACTCGCCATGATAACACGTGGAGGGGTTAGCCTAAAAGAGATAGACCCAAATACCATGCAGAGCAAAAAGATAAAAGGGCTTTATTTTTGTGGGGAAGTCATGAACCTAGATGGTCCTTGTGGAGGTTATAATCTACAATGGTCTTTTGCCAGTGGTTTTTTAGCGGGGAAACTTTTAACTATTTAATTTTAATAGCATTCAAGGCAAAGGGCAGACACAGAGATCGCCCCTACATGCCGTTTGTTCGCATAAAATAATGTCGGAATACGAAGATTCCGACCTACAACACTACCACTCGACCATTTTCCATGGTCACCATATCTTCAATACGAATACCAAACTCACCAGGAATATAGATACCAGGCTCGATGGTATACACCATGCCATCTTCAACTTTCATTTCAGACTTTGCTGAAATGTAAGGCATCTCATGAATGTCTAGTCCAACCCCATGACCTGTTGAGTGAACATAATACTCTCCCATACCACCTTTTTCAATAATGTCACGTGTAAAAGCATCTATCTTTTTGGCTTTCATCCCTGAACGTGCTTTATCAATGGCGTTGTCATGTGCTTTTAAAACCAAATCATAGGCTTTTTGAACTTTTTTCTTTTTAAACTTCTGCTCATAGCCAAACTCAAAATCTTTACTCGCTGAAATAGTCCGTGTTCTGTCCGAACAGTAACGCTTATATTTTAATCCTGCATCTACTAAAAGTAAATCATTTTTTTTTAATTTTTTACTTGTGGGCAAGGCATGAGGTTTTGCTGCATTTTCATTAATAGCAGTGATGGGATCAAACGAGAGTTCATATTTTCCTTTTTGAGAGAGCATCGCTTTTCCCATAAAGGTCAACATATTTTCATCTTCTTTAAATCCATGCTTTTTAATAAGTTCACCTAGCTCATCAAAGGCCTTAGCACCTAAAGTAGCTGCTTTTTTTAAGAGCAATAGCTCTTGGGAACTTTTAACAACACGTTTTTTATGCGAAAAGTCAGGCATGGCTTTAAATTTGATTTTTAAATCTTTTTTGAGGGATTCAAATGCAAAAATAGTCCACTCTTTAGGGTCGTAAGATATTTTTTTGATTTGAGACTTTTTAATGAGTTCTCTCGCTTCACCATATAAGTCACCATTAATAATGACCAAAGCCCCACGAACAAGTTCGTTAGCTTCCACAGAATATCGTGAATCGGTAATAAAAAAAGATTCACTGCCCAGTTTTAAAAAGAGTGCATTATCGGAACTAAATCCACACTCATAATAGATGGCATTTTCATCTTTAACCATGTAGTTCATGGGAGTTCTCCCCTATTTATAATTTATTAACGCTTCTAATTTTGTAAATTTAGTTGAGCTTGTTGAGCTTGTTGTGCTTCTCTCATGGCTTTAAGTTCATTCATTATTTGCATAATAGAGACCATCGCTAAGTGGTAAGAGAACGGTCCAAAACCAGCAATTTGTCCTGCACATACAGGGGCTGTGAGTGATTTGTGTCTAAACTCTTCTCTTTGGTAGATGTTTGAGAGATGTACTTCAACCGTAGGAATTTGAATCGCAGCAATGGCATCACGAATGGCAATAGAGGTGTGTGTGTAAGCCGCAGGGTTAATGATAATTCCATCTGCTTCACCTAAACATTCTTGTAGTCTGTCAACAATCTCACCCTCTAAGTTAGATTGAAAAAATTCAATCTCAATGTTATTCTGTTCTGCTACCCCTTGCATCTGTGCATGAATATCTTCTAACTTCATTGGACCATAAATATTTTGCTCTCTCATTCCTAACATGTTAAGGTTTGGACCTTGTATTACTACTACTTTCATTCTTCTTATGCCTTTAATTATTTTTGCAACCATTTTAGCGAAATTAGCGACTAAAAACAATATCCCCATCAAGATAAACGCTAGAGATTTCAAACTCCTCATCAAAGAGTACTAAATCTGCCTCATACCCTTGGGCTAAAACTCCTTTTTTTAAACCCAATTTTTCAGCAGGTATCTTTGTTACCATTTTGAGTAGTTCCACTAGCCCTATATTGGTATGTTCATAGAAGTTTTTCAATGCCTCATTGAGTTTTAAAACGGACCCTGCCAATGTACCATCTTCAAGTCGTGCTTCACCCTCTTTCACAATCACTTTTTGTCCTCCTATTTCAGAGAGACCACAAGCCAAACATCCTGCTCTCATGGCATCGGTAATGAGTAACAGTTGCTCTTTTTTAAGTTGGTATAGAAGATTGAAAAAAGAGGGATGGATGTGTACTAAATCGGCAATCACATCACACGAGACCTCATCTGATTCAAGTACTGCTCCGACAATTCCTGGTTCTCTGTGATGCAAAGGGTTCATGGCATTAAAAATATGTGTCGCATGAGAAATTCCCCAAGAGAAACTCTCTTTACTCTCTTGATACGTGGCATTAGAGTGTCCAATACTCAACAGAACATGAGGATAATTCTTTTTCATATCTTCTATAAATTCACGCCCACCCTCTACTTCTGGTGCTAAAGTTATCATCTTGATTAATGGCATAAATGGCTCAATCAATGCCATATTAGGCTTTTGTATGTATTGTTCATTTTGAGCCCCTTTTTTTGCTCCATTGATAAAAGGGCCTTCTAAATGCACCCCTAAAACCTTTGCCCCATTTTGAGGTTTAAAATTTTGCACATTTTGTAAAGCTTTGCTGATAGCCTCTTGACTCATGGTCATGGTGGTGGCTAAAAAAGAGGTCGTCCCTGTTTGTAAAATACTCTTAGAGATACCCTCTAAAGCGTCTTCTGTTGCATCCATGACATCAAAACCATTTGAGCCATGAATATGTATGTCAATAAACCCAGCTGATAAATATAGCCCCTTGGCATCAATCACTTCACTCTCTTGTGGCATTTCTTTACTTAAGGAGACAATTTTATTATCAAAACTAAGCACATACCCTTCTAAAATTGCTTCATGGGTAATAATCTTTGCATTAAGTATACTTTTCATTAACGAATTAACCTCATCTTGGTTTGGCTTAGTTTATAAATAGTAGAGGCTTTCCCCTTACGCTTTTGCGTCGAAGAGATGATTACCTCTGCATTCTCTTTGGCATAGCCCTCATCATACTCCGACCCACTTAAATTGGCAGAGGAGGAGTAAGCCCACCCCAATCGGTCAAGCAGTAGATTGTGTTCACTCTCTTTAACCACTCTAAAGGAGCGACCATTAGGCATAATAAAGGTAGTTTTTTTAGCACGGCGTACTCTATTTTTATGTCCATTAGGCACACGGCTAAAGCTTTTTAACATTCTTAAAGAGTTCACCACACATATATAATGTTTATTGGGTTTTCTTCTTTTTGCTCTGTCTATTTTCTCTGCTTCTTTAGAGATAAACCCTATGGTGGTATCGGTCTGTGTTACATATAATTTATTTTGCATATTCATCTTATTCTCTCTCATCATCATATTAGCGAAATAGTGGTAAAATTCGCCAATACTATAACATACTAAGGGACCCAAATGCGAGGATACATGCTTTTTTCTGGAACAGCCAACCCAGAACTTGCCCAACAAATTTCAAAAGAACTAGATTTACCACTTTCAGAAGCCAGAATTAAAAAATTTTCAGATGG
>JALSHP010000116.1 GCA_026982175.1 Campylobacteraceae bacterium | reverse complement strand
CTAGGGAGCTTGTAGAGGCTATGAGCCAAGAGGCTTTTGAAAAACAATGCGAAGCACATATCCGCCAGATGGGAGGGGTAGTAGAAAAGGCGAAGATAGAAGAAGAAAAAGCCAACATCAAAGCAGGCAAACCCTCCCACTCAGCCTATGCCACTCCCACACATATAAAGACTAAAAACCTCATAGCCAAGTCTGATACACTCATAAAATTGGCGACCAACAGAGGACTAGCAAAAGGGACGATAGTCCAACATCTAGTACTCATAAAAGAGGAAGAACCCGACTTTGATATGAATAAATATAAACCTAGTGAAGAGACCTTTGATGCCGTAGAAACGGTAGCTCTCAAACTCATGACAAAAAAGATGCCAGAAAACTTTTCAGAGGATGGTAAGTTACGTCTCAAGCCTGTGTTTGAGGCATTGGGTGGTGATGTGAGTTATGATGATATTCGGCTTTGTATGGTGTTTATGGATTAAAAATATAAAAACTTGAGGTCACAAATTGTGATATCAAGATTTATTGTGTGTTTTATAGAAAATATGTCAATATGCCATGTTTTTAACGCTTAGCTCATTATTAGACTAAAATACTTCTATGAAAATAAAGGAGTATTTGATGGATGAGTTGATAGTGCAAGGTGAGATAAGTTCTAAGATATTGACATTGCGTGGTAAGCAGGTGATACTAGATAGAGAATTGGCAAAGTTGTATCAAGTGGAAAATAGAGTCCTTAATCAAGCCGTAAAACGAAACTTAGATAGATTTTCAAATGATTTTATGTTTCAACTTAACAAAGAAGAGTTTGAAAATTGGAAGTCACAAATTGTGACTTCCAATGCTGATGTTATGGGTTTAAGAAAAATGCCATATATTTTCACCGAACAAGGTGTCTATATGCTTGCTACAGTGCTTAGAAGCAAAGTGGCAGTAGACGTAAACATAGCCATCATGCGTACCTTCACAAAACTAAGAGAGTTTTCTAAGCATTACAACGCTTTAGCTAAGCAACTCATAGAAGTGGATAAGAAACATGACAAACAGTACAAAGAACTCAAAAAGGCTCTGGATGAGTTGGTGTCTAGTTCTAGGTTGGTGGATGAGAAGGTGATGGGGTTTTTGAAGTAAAATTTAAACATATGCAACGCCAAATTGGCACCGCAAACATCTTTTATTTTGAAGTGCATTTATCTATTTATGTTAAAATATCTCTACTCATCTTTTGGCTACAAAGGTACTTGAATGAAAGTAAGCTATTTACATATACGAAACTATAAGCAATTCTCCGACTTGGAACTAGATTTGACCTATCCAAAAGGACATCCGAAGGCTGGTAAACCTTTAGATAAGATATGTATTATAGGGCAGAGTGGTACGGGGAAGACCAATCTACTTGATATTATTAAAAAATCTACGATAGATTTTTCTGAGCAGCCTGAAAATAGCTATTTGCCTTTTTCTGAGTTTGTGGGTGAAGATACGGATGATAGGTATATTACTACCAAATTTCAAGAAAATAATGATAATGAAATTACAACTTTATTTACTAAAGAAAATTCATCAATAGAGTCTGAAAATAAATATTCTAGTTCTACTTCGATGAACATGTTTTTGAACAATAATAAGATTACATTGAATGATAATGAAAAAATTTATTACTTGAGTGCTATTGCTGAGTGTCAAGAATTTGAAACAATTATTGAAAAAACTGAAATGACAGATGTAGATAAAAAACGTATAGAAAAAATTGATAACAAATTAACTGATATGCTAATTGAATCTGGTGGTGATTATAGTGTATGTGCAGAAGAAGGAAGTAATCTTACATCTATGAAAAGCAGTATTGAAGATAAGTATTTACGTACAAAAAATATACCTAAAATTTTAAAAAATATGAAAAAGAAAAATTTTCTTAGAAAGTTTATTATAAACATTAATGAAGAAAATAATTCATGGGAGCTTTTAAAAGAACTCATAGATGGCTATGATATAGAAAAAACAAAACACACGAAGCAGTTATCAAATAAACTGTTAAATGACGATAGTTATTCCAAGAGTGATTATAGAAACGATATGACACTATGGGAAAAAGAGAATGAAAATGTACTCGAAAAGATAGCTAGGGATATCAATATGATTATCCAAAAGTTTAACTTGGAGTTGTATATCAATGAAGATACACAGAGTTATGAAGAATTGATTATTAAAGATTTATCTAATAATACGATTATAGAATATGAAAATCTAAGTACAGGAACAAAAAATCTACTCTCTACGTTTATCCCTCTTAAAAGCTACAAACCAAAAGACAGCATCATCCTCATAGATGAACCAGAAATTTCTTTTTACCCAAACATTCAAAGACAACTTACTGACCTCTATATGGAAGTAGGAGAGAATAATCAACTGATTATGGCAACACATTCACCACTCATTGCGTCAAGTTTTGAACCATGGGAAGTGGTGGAGCTAAAGTTTGATAAAAATAATCAAATCTATAGAGAGAAGTATTATGAGGGGGAAAATCATATTGATAACTATATACTTGACCCAAGAATGCTTACATGGACAGGGATACTTACTGATGTATTTGATTTGAAAGAGGACTCTAACTTTAGTTTTAGAGAAAAAAAGCTTATGGAGTATGCCATTTTAAAAGCAGAGATAAAAGCCATGGAGAGTATAGAAGAGAAAGAAGAAAAGTTTAAAGAGCTTAAAAAAATATCTAAAATATTGGGCTTAGATAACTGATGCAAAAGATTGATAAAAGTACTATCTTGTCTAACGATTTTGAGAGATGGCATAATGACTTAGAGAATGATACGCATCCCCATTACAATAGTTCTTCTAACAGCCATTATTTCGATATCAAAATGAGTCTGCTTTATTGTCAAGGTGGGCTATGTGCATATACCGAACAGAGATTGTGTGATAGTGAATTACTAGATGAGGTACATTGGAATAGTGAAAAATATAGTAGAACCTTAACAAAAGAAGAGAAAAATAGTATTCAAGGTGATTTAGAGCATTTCGACGAGAGTCTAAAAGAACAAAATGGATGGTCTTGGTCTAACTTTTTTGTGGTAAGTACGCATGCAAATTGTCGTATAAAAGGTAAAAAACCAATAAAAGATATTTTAAAACCTGATAGAGAGGGCTATGACCCTTTGGAGTACTTAACATTTGATTTTGATAGAGGTGTGTTTATTCCAAAGATTACTTTAGATAAACATGAAAAAGAGGATGTAGAATATATGATTGAGACACTTGGGCTTAATTGTGTGTATAGTCAAAGAAAAAAACGGCTTGAAGAGTGGAAAGATAGGATTGAGGTTGGACTAAGTGTTGAACCTGACGAATATGTGACTGCTTGGAATATGACTAAAACCTAAAATAGAAGAATACATGGCAAAAAAACAAGATATAATACTAGAGAACATAAAAACAATCTCACACGATGATTTAGCAGAATTGCTTTATACACAAATAGACGAGAGTCGCTTACTACATGATAAAGTAGAAAAGCTACTACTTAAAAATAATCCAAAGGCATTAGAGAAAAGCATCAAGAAAGACATAGCCTCCATACGCCGTGGTCGAAAATTTATAGGGTACCATGAAGCGTTTGAATTTGCTCAAAAAGTGGGCAACATTGTGGATGATATTGTATTGATGATAGATGACT
>JALSHP010000115.1 GCA_026982175.1 Campylobacteraceae bacterium | reverse complement strand
CTTTTATCTTTTTGCTCTGCATGGTATTTGGGTCTATCTCTTTTAGGCTAACCCCTCCACGTGTTATCATGGCGAGTTTAAAGCCATCGTGTCCATTGATGGTAAGGGGTGTCCATGCTAAGAGTTTAATGAGTTTGTCACGTGCTTGACCAGAAAGCTTTTTGAGTGTTAAACTTGGCTCTTCTATATTGGCGAGTTTACAAAGTTCAAGGCTTACAGACTTTGGAAGTAAAGATGTGAGAAGTTCTAAGGTATTGAGTTGAGAATTTTTTTCTAAAAGCTTCTTAAAATGCTCTCTAATATTTTCTTCATTCATTCCTTTGGTGAGATTCATTAAAACAGGCACCTCATTAAATTTGGCTAGAAGTGGAGTGATTTCACGTGAGAAGTCTAAGACCACAGGACCTCTTATGCCATTTTTGGTAAAAATTAAATCACCTTTGGCATGAAGCTTTTGATATTTTTTAATATTAACCCTCATCTCAACTTTTGCAATGGTGTCAGCACGACAATTTGCACCCCATAATTCTTTGGTTTTAAGAGGCATCATGGCAGGGTGAATCTCGCTTACTTTGTGTCCCACAGATTTAGCTAAAGCATAGCCATCACCCTCGGCTCCTAAAACAGGATAACCCATACCTCCACAAGCTATAATGACATTTGAAGCTTGATAGCTCTTGTCTTGGGTAAGAACAGCCATAATATGCCCATCATTCTCGTCTAATGCTTCTACACGTTGGGAACAGATGACCTCTATGTTGAGTCTTTCTAGCTCCTTTTTTAACGCTTCAATAATACTCATGGCATCATGCCCCACAGGAAAAACACGAAAACCATCAGGGGCATGGGTCTCTACGCCTAAGTTATTAAAAAATTGTTGCAAGGCTTGTTGATTTAACGCTTCAAGAGCAGGGGTCATAAAACGCCCCTCACGTCCAAACCTTGCCATGAAGTCTTCGTTGGAAAGGGTGTTGGTTAAATTACAACGTCCTCCTCCTGTGGCTTTAAGTTTGGCAGCGATTTTGGGGAGTTTTTCGAGTACAAGAACAGAGGGGTACTTTTTAGCAGCTGTAATAGCGGCCATCAGTCCTGCTGCACCTGCACCAATGACGATGCAGTCGTAATTTTTCATTTTTAGCTAAGAGGAACGATAGGATAGACTTTCTCATACAAGAAAAGAGACAAGAGAATGAGCAGTGAAATTCCAGCAGGTTTGGAGTAGAGTTTGTTTGCTGTGATATAGATGAGCATCACGGTAGCTGCAGTCATTAATGCCAAATCATAGTGGTAGGCTTCTAAGCTAATATTTAAGTTATTGACCATGGCAGCCCCACCAATAACCATGGTAGTATTGGCAAGGTTTGAACCAATAATGTTCCCTATTGCCATGCCTACTTTTCCTTTGTAGACAGCGGTAACAGAGACAATAAGTTCGGGTAAAGAGGTACCAAAGGCAATGACCACAACCCCAATGAGCCATTCACTCACGCCAAAAGTTTTGGCAATATTGGAAGCAGCATCAATGGCAAAACTAGCACCTAGAACAACCAAGGTAAATCCAATAAAGAGTAATCCTATGGAGCGTAACCATGAAAACTCTCCTGTGAACGCTTGGTTTATCTCTTCTAAGCCCTCATTTCTCGCATCTTGAAATAAGAAAAGCAGGTAGGCAAACATCAAGACAAAGAGTAGAAAAGCATCAAACTTTCCTATCTCTCCATCTATGCTCATGAGTAAAAAGACTAAAATAGGCATTAATGCCCAGATGCTATCTTTGGCAAAAAAATCACGTTCAGGGTTAAAGTTTTTTGCCACAATAAAGATGACGGCTAAAACAAGTGTAATGTTCATGATGTTTGAGCCAACAGCATTGGCAATGGCAATCTCTGATTTCCCATCAAAACTCGCCGCCATACTTGCTGCCATTTCAGGCAGAGAAGTCCCCAAAGCAATAAGCGTAGAGCCAATGATAAACTCTGAAATATTAAAACGTAAGGCAATACGTTCACTCTGATTTACAATAAAATCAGCACCAAATATTAAGGCTCCCATCGCCATAATAAAAATAACAAAATCCATTAATTCTCCTCAATTCGTACAATTAAACTTTTTGGAAGCTTAAACTTTTTTATGATTAACGCTTCTTTTTCCCTCATCTCTCCAGCATCTGTTTCATGGTCATAGCCTAAAAGATGTAAGAGACCATGAATAAAAAGGAGTGCCATCTCAGACGCTTCACTGTGTTTATATTCCCTTGCTTTCTGTAGAACAAAATCAACGGAGATAACAATCGAGCCTAAGGGCATGAGATTGCTATCTAAGATAAAATCATTTTCGACAGGAAAGCTTAAAACATCAGTAGCTTTGTCTTTTTGACGGTACTCCTTATTATATTGTTGGATGGTGTTATTATAGCATAGAGTTAAATCAATCTCTCTTGATGTAAGTCTAGTTGCAATATCTTCTAATAATTGAGTATTAGGTATAAAATTTGTCATATTTTCAATGTTTAGCATGGCTTTAAGTTTACCCAAAAAGAGATAAAATATGTTTAAAAAATGGATGCTAAAAAAATGAATCATAAAAAAATAATAAAAAAAGCAGTATGTATAATATCTGGTGGAATGGACTCTGCCTTAGGGGCGAAAATAGCACAAAATGAGGGTTATAAAATCATTGCCTTACATTTTAATTATGGACAACGAACCGAAAAAAAAGAGTTAGAATGTTTTCGTAAAATTTCTAAACATCTCAATACAGTAGAAAAGTATGAGATAGATTTAGATTTTTTTAAACAGATTGGGGCTTCAGCATTAACCGATAGTTCCATTGAAATTCCAACAACAGGCATAGAAGCAGGTGTTCCCATAACCTATGTTCCTTTTCGTAATGGTATTTTTCTCTCCATTGCCACAGCATTGGCTGAAAAACATGGGGCTGAAGCATTGTTTATTGGAGTGGTGGAGGAGGACAGTTCTGGTTATCCTGATTGTAGAGACAGTTACATAAAGTCTATGGAAGAGTCTATTAATTTGGGAACAAAAGAGGAGACAAAATTAAAAATTAAAATGCCTTTGGTGCATTTAAAAAAGTCTGAAATCGTTAGTAAATCTATTGAATTAAATGTACCTTTAAAAGACACTTGGTCATGTTACAAAGAAGAAAAAGAGGCTTGTGGGGTTTGTGACTCGTGTCGTTTACGCCTAAATGGCTTTAAACAAGCAGGAGTCAAAGACCCCATTGTTTATGCAAAATTTTAATTTATATTAGTATAAACAGCTTGAACGTCTTCATCTTCTTCAAGTCGGTCGATTAAGACATCGACCTCTTCCATCTGCTCATCAGTTAAATCAATGGGCATATTGGCGATGTATTGATGCTCCCCTTTGGTTACTTCAATTTTCATCTCTTCAAGGGCTTTAGACAAATCACCAAAGGCTGAAAATTCACCAAAAATACGCACAATTTTTTTGTCTTCAGCATCTTCTTGTGGTTCAACATCTTCTTCTATCTCTTCAAGACCAGCGTCAATGAGTTCTAGTTCTAGCTCTTCTATGTCCATCTCATCTGTTTTGTCAAAAGTAAAGACTGATTTTCTTGTAAACATAAAGTTGAGTGAACCAGCCGTTAGCATTTCAGCTGAATTACGTGTAAGTGCTGCTTTAACATTAGAAACCGTTCGCGTGTTGTTGTCCGTAGCACAGTCAATGATAAACTGCGTTCCG
>JALSHP010000114.1 GCA_026982175.1 Campylobacteraceae bacterium | reverse complement strand
CTTAAATGGAAAAACCTTTACCTGTTATAAATTTAGAAGTATGCACCATAACAGTGAATTTAACCCCTATACTCAAAAATGTGATAGTCGCATATTCCCTTTTGGACAACTTATGCGAAAAATGAGAATAGATGAACTTCCTCAACTTTTTAATATTTTAAAAGGAGATATGCATCTCATCGGACCACGAGCAGAGTGGGATATTTTGGTTAAAAAGTATGAAGAGATTATCCCTAACTACCATATTCGACATACTGTAGCACCTGGTATTACAGGCTTAGCACAAGTACTCTACCCCTATGGATGTAATACACAAGATGCAAGAAATAAACTTCGATATGATAAAATCTATATTCGTTCATGGTCACTCAAACTTGAACTGAAAATTGTATGGAAAACAATCAACGTAATATTAAAAAGAAAAGGACAATAAACTATAATGAAAATACTTATTACAGGAACAGCAGGATTTATTGGATTTCACTTAGCCAAAAAACTTCTTGAACGTGGCGATGAAGTTGTTGGACTTGACAACATCAATGATTATTATGATATCAAGCTAAAATATGCACGGCTTGAAGCATTGGGGATTAGTCCAGATGCAATAGAAGAGAACAAAATAACATTATCTACAAATAGCAAACATAAATTTATCAAAGCCGATTTAGCTGATGAAAATGTCATCAACAAACTCTTTGAAGACGAGCAGTTTGATGCCGTTTGTAATCTTGCAGCACAAGCAGGAGTACGCTACTCCATTGAGAACCCACGTGCTTACATTAACTCCAATGTGGTCGGTTTTACCAATATTTTAGAAGCGTGTCGACACTATAATGTGAGTAATTTATGTTATGCCAGTAGCTCCAGTGTCTATGGACTCAATAAAGCACAACCTTTTAAAACTACCGACATGACCAATCACCCTGTGAGTCTTTATGCTGCCACCAAAAAGTCCAATGAACTTATGGCACACACTTACAGTCATCTTTACAATATCTCAACCACAGGATTAAGATTTTTTACTGTCTATGGACCTTGGGGACGACCCGATATGGCACCCATCCTTTTTGCTGATGCCATTACGAGTGATAGACCCATCAATGTTTTCAACCATGGTAAAATGAGCCGCGATTTCACCTACATAGATGATATTGTAGATGGTGTTATTAAAGTCATAGATAATCCTGCAACACCAAACAGTGAATGGGATGCCCAAAATCCTATGCCAGACAGTTCTTCTGCCCCTTATCGTATCCATAACATAGGAAACAATGCACCTGTTAGTCTCATGGATTTTATCTCTGAAATAGAGAACTCATTAGGTACAGTAGCTAAGAAAAATTTTATGGATATGCAAGCAGGGGATGTAGAGTCAACTTACGCTGACACCACCAATTTAATTAAAGATTTTGACTACAAGCCTGATACCTCATTAAAGAGTGGCGTTGCCAACTTCATTGAGTGGTATAAAGCGTTTTATAACCGATAAGTAGCTATTTCACTCGACCATCAAGCACAGGGACAAAAAGACACGGTTCAATTGTCTCTGATGAAATTTTTCCCTCTCTCTTGTGGTATCGTGTAATTATCTGTAGCCCATCTTTCTCTATGGGTGCTAATAAAATTCCCCCCTCTGCCAACTGTTCAAACAAAATAGTAGGTATCTCTTTTGCCGTAGCAGAAAAAAGTATTCGGTCAAAAGGGGCATAGGCTTTCCATCCACGTTGTCCATCATCAAAACGGGTAAAAATATTATTGATTTTTTCAGCACGAAAACGCTCTTTTGCCTCTTTAAGCAAAGAGTCAATACGCTCAATGGTAAAGACACGACGACACAACTTAGAGAGGATTGCCGCTTGATAGCCCGAACCACACCCAATCTCTAAAACAGAGTCAACCCCTTTAAGCTCTAAATGTTGGGTCATTTTAGCAACGGTTAAAGGAGAAGATATCCATTGTTTTTGTTGCATGGGAAGTGCATCTAACTTAAATGCCATCTGTCCAAAGCCTTTAGGTACAAACCGTTCTCGATTCACTTCCAAAAAGGCTTCTCTTACGTCTGCATAGAGGGTAAAATGTTCTTCGATTTCATCAACCATTAAAATTTGTCTTGAACTATTTTGCAACTTATCTACCACCCTATTGTTTCACTCATAATATTTAACCATTTTATCTAAAATAGCATTAAGAATCTAATTTATCCATCAACTTAACTGCCAATTAATCGGCTTTTTAGCTTCTTGCTCTAAATAAGCATTAATTTTAGAGAAAGGTTTAGACCCCCAAAACCCTCTATAGGCTGAAAGTGGTGAGGGGTGTGGTGCCTTAAGTATGAGATGCTTCTTTTCATCAATAAGCCTAGACTTTTTTTGTGCATAAGCCCCCCATAAAACAAAAACAACATTTTCACATTCACTACTCACCAACTCTATAATTTTGTCTGTAAACTGCTCCCACCCTCTACCTTTATGGGCATTGGCGACTCCCTCTTCTACTGTTAAGACAGCATTTAAAAGTAACACTCCTTGCTCTGCCCAAGGCGATAGATTGGCACTGTGGCTATTGTCAATATTGAGGTCACTCTTTAACTCTTTGTAGATATTATTTAAGGATTTAGGTAAAGGTTCTATGGGGTCAAGGGCAGAAAAGCACAAACCATGTGCATGACCTTTGGTAGGGTAAGGGTCTTGCCCCAAAATAAGCACTTTTACCTCATCTAAAGGTGTACTATTCAAGGCATGAAACCAAAGATTTTTGGGAGGTAAAATAGTTTTACCCTCTCGCTTTTCTTGATTTAAAAATTCCCCTAGTTCTTGCATATAAAATTTAGAAAACTCAGAGTTTAAAGCTTTGCTCCATGAAGAATCTCTTATCTTCCTTTTCACCCAACATCCATCGCCAAAACAGCCTCAACCTCATCATACCCATAAACCTCATAAGCCTCATTTCGCTCCACAATGGCATACCCTGCCATTCTGTCTGCTAGTTCATTCCCCTCTACGCCTGCGTGACCTTTGACATGTTTAATCTGTACTCGCTCTTTAAGTATTTCATAAAGGGCATGTGATTCTTTAATGATTTCAAGATTTTTAATCTCTCCCCCTTTTTTCTTCCACCCTTTTTCTTTCCAACCATACGCCCACTTGGTGATGCAGTCGATGCTGTATTTGGAATCACAACAGATGCTTACTTGTGAACTTTTAGCATCATTGGCAATGAGCAAGGCTTTATGTAAGGCATTGAGTTCAGCTGTGTTGTTTGTTCCCATTGCTTGATATGCTCCATAAAGTAGCGTTGGTTTTGATGCTCCATTATAAAGTGCCAAGCCAGAACCTGACTTTCCAGGGTTTCCTTTACACGCTCCATCACAATAAATAGTAAGCTCTGCTCCCTCTTTAGGCGTTACTTTCACCTCTTTTTGAGCTTTTTTATTTTTGTGATATTGGGCTAAAAGTTTATAGTTTTCGATTATCTGCTCTTGCACATCTGCTTCAAAATCACCTCGTAAGAGTAAAAAAAGGTTTGCATCGGCTTGGCTTATCGCTTCTTTTTTGAGTAATCTGTTTTGTGCTTCATTAAGGTGACCATTATGCTCACCCTGTTTTTTTAAATCATTATCTAATTTCATTAGGCATTGTTCCTTGGGTCTAAAACGGTTTGAATCCTATCGGAAAAGAGGTTTGCTGAGAGTACCAACACAAACATAAAAACAAAAGCTGAAAACAATGACCACCAAACCATGGGTTCTCGTGCCA
>JALSHP010000113.1 GCA_026982175.1 Campylobacteraceae bacterium | reverse complement strand
GAATAGAGAAACCATTTGAGCTACTTGATATTTTAAATTCACGTATTAGCCCTAAGTATCAAAGTATTATACGCAAATACAGAAGTACATTGGTCAATAAAGTGATTAGATTTAATAAAAAACTGCCTGTACACACAACTTACTTCACAGTATTTAAACGTAATGGACTCACTTACTTTAGAAAAGATATTTATGAATATGATAAATTTATTGAAGCATCTACTATTCAAGAGTTTTAATAGCCCCTTCAAATTAGAGTAATTTTTCACCCATTACTCTAACTCTTTTTTAACCATCAACGCAGTATAATCCCAAAAAAATTTCTAGCTCATCATAACTTAAGCTTTCATAATGTATTATGGAAAAAGTTAATTAGGACTAAAATTGTCCGATTTAAAATTATGAGTTTAACTCAAAGGAAAAAAATGAAAGTTTATTTGGATAATAATGCAACAACAATAGTTGATCCACATGTATTTGATGAGATGGAGCCATTTTTTGTAAAAAAATATGGAAACCCTAACTCTCTACATGCGTTTGCAGGAGAGACACATCCACAAATCAAAACAGCGATGGAACGAATCTATGCAGGTATTGGTGCAGATAGAAAAGACTCTGTGGTTATCACTTCTTGTGCTACAGAGAGTAATAACTGGGTACTTAAAGCAGTTTACTTTGAGCAGATTTTAACAGGTAAGAAAAACCATATTATTGTCTCTGAAGTTGAGCATCCATCTATCATTGCTACGGCGAAGTTTATTGAGTCTATGGGATGTAAGGTAACCTATTTACCAATCAACTCTGAAGGCTTAATTCAGGCTAAAGATGTGAGAGAGAGCATTACAGACAAAACAGCCATTGTCTCTGTAATGTGGGCGAACAATGAAACAGGTGCTATCTTCCCTGTTGAAGAGATTGGTGCTATTTGTGCTGAACATAAAGTACTCTTTCATACCGATGCCGTTCAAGCCATTGGTAAGTTTCCAGTGGACGTACAAAGCTTTAACATAGACTACTTAACCATGTCTGCACATAAGTTTCATGGACCAAAAGGTGTTGGTGCCTTGTTCATGAAAAAAGGTAAAGAGCTTATGCCACTTTTCCATGGTGGGTCACAAATGGGTGGTCACCGTTCAGGAACACTAAATGTTCCAGGCATTGTGGGAATGGGTAGAGCCATTGAAGAAGCGACCAAAGCACTTGAGTTTGAAATGACAGAGATTAGAAGAATGCGAGATGCTTTTGAAGATGAGCTTCTTAAAATCTCTGATACTTTTGTTGTCACTTCAAGAGAAAATAGAACACCAAACACCATTCTTATCTCTTTTAGAGGGATTGAGGGTGAATCAATGCTATGGGATTTAAACCAAGCAGGAATTGGTGCGAGTACAGGTTCGGCTTGTGCTTCTGAAGACCTTGAAGCTAACTCGGTTATGGATGCCATTGGTGCAGATGAAGATTTAGCCCATACAGCCATTCGATTCTCTTTAAGCCGTTACACAACACAAGAAGAGATTGACTATACTTTAGCAACTGTACATAAAGCAGTTGCAAGACTTAGAGAGATTTCAAGTTCATTTGCTTATGCCCCAGAGGGTCATGAGTCTGGACTTGCTGAAGCACATTAAAAAATATTAAGATAAAGGAAAAATCATGGGATTAGATAGTTTAGTAGGTGGTACCATCTGGGATGAGTACAGCGATAAAGTAACAGATTTAATGAACAACCCAAAAAACATGGGTGAAATTACAACAGAACAAGCAGAAGAAATGGGTGGTAAACTTATTGTTGCTGACTTTGGTGCTGAGTCTTGTGGAGATGCGGTGCGTCTTTACTGGGCAGTTAACCCAAACACAGACGTGATTATGGATTCTAAATTCAAATCATTTGGTTGTGGTACAGCGATTGCCTCTTCGGATGTTATGGCAGAGTTATGTAAGTACAAAACTGTACAAGATGCTGTTAAAATTACGAACATTGATGTTGAAAAAGCAATGAGAGACACACCAGATGTTCCCTCTGTGCCACCTCAAAAAATGCACTGTTCAGTAATGGCGTATGATGTAATTAAAAAAGCAGCAGGGCAATACTTAAACGTTGATATGGAAACATTTGAAGAAGAAGTAATTGTTTGTGAATGTGCAAGGGTTACACTTGATACCTTAAAAGAAGTTATTAGACTTAATGACCTTACAACCGTTGAGCAGATTACAGACTACACTAAAGCTGGTGGTTTCTGTAAGTCATGTATTAAGCATGGTGGACATGAAGAGAAAGATATCTATCTAGTAGATCTTTTAGATGAGTATGAAAAAGAGAAAATGGTAGCTGGTTCAACAGTTGGTGGAGCTAAACCAACAGTAGATTTTGAAAAGTTAACCATTCTTCAAAAATTCAAAGCCATTGAAAAAGTGATTGATGATAACATTCGTCAAATGCTCGTAATGGATGGTGGAGATATGGAGATTCTTGATATTAAAGAGAATGGTGAGCATTTAGACATCTACATCACTTACTTAGGTGCTTGTAGTGGTTGTTCATCTTCAAGTACAGGTACACTTTATGCCATTGAAAATACACTTCAAGAAAAATGTGCTAAAAACATTAGAGTTATCACGGTATAACTCTTAAAATGTTCCCTAAACCTTAAAAGGGAACATTATATTTTAGAGTGCTATAATCAGAAAATATTGATTAAAAAGGCTCTAAAATGAAAAATATCTTATTACTTTTTCTTACACTTCTTATTACTTCATGTTCACAAGTCACACCCATAAAAAAAGAGAATTCTACTTCTCATTATATCTCTAAAAATTATCTTAATAATCTTGACTTTAAAGGTGAAGAACTTATCTCTATTTATCTTCAAAATAACTACTACTATGTTCGTAAAGATGGCAAGATAATGCAGACATTGACTTATGAAAATGGTGCAGACCCCTTTGCAGATGGATTGGCACGTACTAAGATTAATGGGAAGATAGGTTTTTTTAATTCTAACCTAGATATCGTCTTGAAACCAATTTATGACTTTGCTTTTCCTTTTTATAGAGGAAAGGCAGAGATATGTATGGGATGTAAAGAGAAGATAGAAGAGGGTGTACCTATCTTAACAGGAGGAAAATGGAAGAAAATAGACCGTAAGGGTTTAGTAATAGAGTAAAAATTATACTTATCATAAGTCAATATTATCATATTATTAGAAATTGTTAAAAAATAATAAATTTAGTAAAATATTTATAATTGTTAAATATTAATTAAGTTTAATAAGAGTATACTTTTTTTAACAGAAAACAATAATAGGAAATATCATGACATCATTAAAAACATTAACACTAGCATTCACCTCTCTCTTTTTTATCGCTTGTGGTAGTGGTTCTAATGCACCTAGAACATCAGCAAATGAAGCTTCTTATGTAATCGCCCAAAAAACAACTCAAAATGAAATTTTAACTGCTATTAATGATGCTAGAGCAGTTGCTAGAGATTGTCATGATGGAAAAGGTTTAGTTGCTCCTGCTCCTGCCTTAACATGGAATAATGAGCTTTATGCTTCTGCGTATGAACACTCTTATGACTTAGCACAAAGCAATACTTTTTCACACTATGGTTCAGGTACAGCGTCAGACATTACAGGTTCAAACAACAATAATGTTAGTTACTTTAATGACCGTATTAAAGCCAATGGTTATGTAGAATACCGCACAATTGGTGAAAACATTGCAGGAGGGCAAGGGTCTATTGAAGAGGCTGTT
>JALSHP010000112.1 GCA_026982175.1 Campylobacteraceae bacterium | reverse complement strand
TTTCTATCTCCATACAAACTCCTGTAGTATTTTTACGATAATCTACTAGTCTTTTAGGCTCACCTTTTATACTTTTATAATCCTTTTTAAAAGCATAAACTTCTTCTAAATCCTTACCCTTAAATCTTAAATTTAAAGTTTTATATTCTAAATCTGCTATAGATGAATAAGTTCCTTCAGAAGAACTTGATGAGGCAGAACTTGATTCTGAATTACTAGAGTTACTTTCTCCACCACAAGCACTTAGCCCTAATATTGTTACTAAGGTTAATAATGTTTTTGTATATGTTGTCATATTCTTTCTTTTATTTTTAAATTATTTTTAAAATCTATCTTCATAAAAATATAGATTCACAGCCAAATTAAATAGTAGAAAAAATTATAACAAAATTATAATAAAATAACTAAAAATAGTTAATAAATATTACCTAATAGGTTATAATTATAAAAATCAATCAAAGGAGATTTAGTATCATGAAACTAAAAACCTTAGTCTTCGTATCTTCATTATTAATTCATTCTTCATTATTGGCTACTGATGAAAATAAGACCATAGAACTTTTAGATGAGGTAAGTATCCATACATCTACCTTAGAAGATGAGCTTAACAACACAACTGCTCCTATATCAACAAAGTCAGGAACAAGTAATCTAGGTCTCATTATCTTTAAAAGCAAAATCAAACCCTATTGTGAAATGAGTGGTGAAAAATTTGCCAAACAATACATGCAAGAGGATTGGGAAGAGATTTATGAAGAGAAAGAGTTTAAAAAAGAACTCATCAAAGCCTGTCCTAAAATGAAAGATAAATATCAAGATAAATGGACAGATGACCTTTATCAATTTACCTTAGAGTATGCCAGTGATAGTGATGCCATTCCAGAATGTTAAAGCATCAAGATATAAAGAATATTACAATTTGACATATATTTAGACTTTTTTATTTTATTACCCTACAATTACCCCAATAAACTTTTGGAGTAGAAAATGGCAAAGAAAAAAATTATCTTTGAGTGTCAAGCCTGTGGTTTTCAAAGCCCACGTTGGTTAGGAAAATGTACAGGATGTGAGCAATGGGACACCATGACAGAACTCACCTCTGAACAAGTTAAATTTGTTGAAGAGACAAAAAGTAACTCCACTAGAGCCTCTTCACCTAAAGCCATTCCAATTACAGAGGTTGAACAAGAGAACATCACCCGTTTTAGCTCGGGAAGTAAAGAGCTAGATTTGGTACTTGGTGGTGGTATTGTGCCTGGTTCTTTGACACTCATTGGGGGTAGCCCTGGAATTGGGAAATCTACCCTACTACTCAAAATTGCAGGTAATTTAGCCAAACAAAAACGTAATGTACTCTATGTTTCAGGTGAAGAGTCAGCAGGACAAATTAAACTTAGAGCTGATAGGCTCGATGCCAATGAAAAAGAAGTTTATTTATTAGCAGAAATAAATCTACATCATATTTTAAGTGAGATCAACTCTAAAAATTATGATTTTATTATTATCGACTCTATTCAAACACTCTACTCTGAAGAGACTCCTTCAGCCCCTGGTTCGGTTACCCAAGTTCGTACCATCACCTTTGAGTTGATGCGTGTGGCAAAAAGTTTAAACATTCCCATCTTTATTATTGGACATATCACCAAAGATGGCTCTATTGCAGGACCTAGAGTTTTAGAACACATGGTGGACACGGTACTCTATTTTGAAGGAGACCCCAACTCTGAACTACGGCTACTTAGAGGCTTCAAAAACCGTTTTGGCTCAACAAATGAAGTGGGTATATTTGAGATGTCCAAAAGAGGACTACTCGATGCCGAAACCATGGCAGGAAAATTTTTCAACAAAGAGAAACTCTCTTCAGGCTCTTCACTCACAGTCATCATGGAGGGGAGTCGCCCCATTATCATTGAAATTCAAGCACTTGTTTCAGAAGCCTATGGACACCCCAAAAGAAGTTCCACAGGTTTCGACAACAACCGACTCAACATGCTCTTAGCCCTCTTAGAAAAAAAGCTAGACTTACCTTTAGGTACATATGATGTTTTTGTTAATATATCAGGAGGAATTAAAATCAATGAACCTGCTGCTGACTTAGCCATTATAGCCGCCATTCTTAGCTCCTATCGTAACCGAGAACTCTCAGCAGAAACACTCTTTTTAGGAGAGGTAAGTTTAACTGGAGAGATACGTGAAATTACTGCTCAAGCCCAACGACTTAAAGAGCTAGAGACTCAAGGTTTTACCAAAGCCATTGTACCTACTAAGCCATTAGAGAAGACAAATATTAAATGTTTCATTGCCAATGAGGTTTCTAAAGTTGTCGAATGGATGTAGTTAAAAGATTACCACAATAACAACACAGAAAATTAGATATACTAAATAAAACTTCAAAGGATACATGATGCATAAATCAAAATCACTTCTTATTGCTACAATTTTAAGTACAACTACCCTCATGGCAAATGAGGTTAACCCCATTATTCAAATTGCTTATGATTTTGGAGGTAGCACCTTAGCAACCGTTGAAAGATATGATAATTATAGTGGTAGCTATGAAGAATCTAAAATACGTTCAGGTCAAGGCTTAAACTTAGAAATTGGTGCAACAGCAACCGATGATAGAAAAGAGTTTGAACTACAAGTGCTAATAGGGTATAAATTTGATAGTGAAAATGCTGAAAATGGATCAGTAACATGGGACAACATTCCCCTTACCACTTTAGCCATGATACGAAAAAACCGTTGGAAACTAGGGGGAGGTCTTACTTACCACTTAAACCCTACTCTTTCAGGTAGCTTTACAGGTTACGATGAGAACAATAAGTATTTCAAGGATGCGGTTAATGATGAATATGAAAATGCTTTAGGGGCTATTGTCCAAGTGCAATACCAAGTAGCTGACAATATAGCAATGGGTGTCAGAGGTACATTCATAGAGTATAAACTTAAAAATGACCCATCTAATGTAACAAATGGAGATAGTATTGGTCTTAATTTAACCTATACCTTTGGTCAACGCTCAAGATTTAGATAAAATTTTCAAACTAAAATAACTCCGAAAATGGAAAGACATGACAATCATAGGCATAGGAAACGTACTACAAAAAGATGATGGCTTAGGGGTTTACGCAGCCTCTTACCTTAATGAAAATTATAACTTTGCAGAAGAGCTACAAATCATAAATGGTGGGGTTGAGGGCATACATCTTCTTAATGTCCTAGAAGAAAATGACCATGTCGTTGTGTTAGACTGCTTACAACTAAACGATGACCCAGCTTCTATTTACGCCATTCCTGCTAAAGAGATTTCGGGTTATGGTCTCAATAATGGAGGAGCGCATGAGATAGGAATTTTGCAATGTATGGACATGATGGAACTGCAAGGAAAAGAGATTCCAAAAGCCATTGTCATAGGGCTTGTTCCTGCTGAAGTAAGCTTTGAGTTTGGCTTAAGTACTGAACTCATTGAGGCGTTTGATGACTACATTTCTGTGGTTTTACAATATCTTCAAAAAGAGGGTATAGATTCCACAAAAAAAGAAAAAGTCACAACACTTCAAAGCATTATGAACCAAGCCAAAGACCCCTCTGGTGTTATGATTTAACCACCGAGGTTTCCCAACCATCATACATTGCATTATGTGCTTGGGCTATATCAATTAGGCTCAAAGTAAGCTCATCTATGTCATGATAAAAAGGTTTGTCTAAACGGTAAAAACCAATCCCTTTTACGCCCTCTTCATTGCTCACTTCATTGTTTACTTTAAAGCCCTCTTC
>JALSHP010000111.1 GCA_026982175.1 Campylobacteraceae bacterium | reverse complement strand
CGTAGGAATCTCTTCATCTTCTGTCAAGGTTTGAGAGTAACCCATAATCGCAGCAATGGGGTTTCTAAACTCATGGGCAATGGCTGAAAGCATGTCAGAGCGTTGTCGGTTTTTGAGTTTTATTTTGGCAGTATATTTACGTTTTTCGCGTTCACGTTTTTTGATTTTGCGTAAGGTCTGAATGAGCTTAGCGTTAATCTCTTCAAACTCTTTGGTAAAAAATTTTGCCGAAGCGTCTGTACTTTTAAGTTCTGAATTATCACTCAAATAAGCTTCTACAAGTTTAAGCTCCCTAGAGATACGTTTTGTGCCATAATAGACCGACATTAAAAGAAGCATTTGAGAAAGAATAAAAAGCGTAATATAAAAAGAGATACTCTTATATGCCTCTGGCACTAAAAAGAGTATCAACACAAATAGTATGGTAATAAAAATAACAAGCGTAATGAGCCTTGCCAATACATATTCACTAAGTGTGGGTCGCTTATACATCAAGGCTTATGCCTCCTCTAACGCATGAAGTTGTTTTTTAAGTTTGTGTATCTCTTTGGTGTACTCCTCTAAAGTAACTTGAATCTCACCAATATCCCACTCTTCTGTTGCCAACTCCAACTCATCGTGTTTCAGACGATACTCTGCTAATAGTTTGTTAATTTTCTCTTTTAAAAGTGCTGTTTTTTTGTTTGTTTCCTCACCCATGATCAATCCTTATTTGTTATTTAAAAGGCTTTAGATGTTATTCCCTATTTTGCTTAAAACCTTTTAATCATATTAGCAAAAATATTATAAAGGTCTTCCACTTCTTTGATAGTTGTTCGCTCATTTAGCCCATGAATTCGGTCATTACGCACACCAAACTCCACAACCTCAATCCCATAAGGGGCAATATGCCGTCCATCGCTTGTTCCACCTGCTGTTGAGAGTTTGGTCTCCACGCCTGTTTCTTCTTTTATGGCAGAGGCTAACTCTTTGACAACATAAGATTCACGATTGGTAATAAACGGATAAGAGCCTTGTTGAAGTTCTAACTCATAATCTAAATTGCCTAATTTTTCTTCCATAAAAGCTTTCAGACTCTCTTGGGTCGTTTTGGTTGAGTTTCGTACATTGAACATCATCTTTAAATCATTGGGGCTAACATTGGTTACCTCCATGCCAGAACGAATGTCCGTAATGACCAATTTTGAAGGAGCAAAATTATCATCTCCCTCATCCAAGTCATGCCCTGCAATTTGAGGTAACACAGAGGCAATGTTATGAATAGGATTAATCGCTTTTTCAGGGTAAGCAGCATGACCTTGTTTCCCTTTTAGATGTAAGTACCCATTAATAGAACCACGACGACCAATCTTAATGGCATCACCAAAGACCGTCTCACAAGTAGGTTCAGCAATGATGCAGTAATCAGGTAATAAATTCACCTCTTTTAAGTGTCGCAACACTATCTGTGTGCCGTAAGTACCATCACCCTCTTCATCTGAAGTAAGCAGTAGTGACATACGCCCAGAAAAGTCATCATCCATGTCACGCACAGCTTGAACAAAAGCTGCCACACCAGATTTCATGTCTTGTGCTCCACGTGCGTAAATATAACCATCTTTAATGACAGGTACAAAAGGATTGGTATCCCACCCTTTACCAGGAGGTACAACATCTAAATGCCCAGCAAAACAAAGATGTTTACCCTCACCAAACTTCTTGGTTAAAAAAACGTTTTTAACCCCACCCTCGTTTATCCATGTGGCTTCAAAACCCTCTAAGTAGTTCTCTATGTACGTGAGCAGTCCCCCATCATCAGGGGTGACAGACTCTACGCTTAATATTTTTAAAAAGAAGTCTATGACATCAAGTCGTTTTTCCATCTTATTTTACCTTGTTATTTTATATTGTGAAAAGGTAGCGAAGTTTTTTTTATTTTTGCTGATTTTAAGCTAAAAAGTAAAATAGTTGCTATAATCGCTTTATGAGAAACAAGAGACAAAAGCAAGGCAGAAATGTCATTAACATTGAAGAGATACGTAACTACTTAGAGCAGTTTAGTCAAACAAAAAAACTCTCACCTCCCATCAACTCTTGGCTACAAAAAGCCTTTGTTCGGTGGCTCATCAACCATTTTGATGAAGTCGAAGTGGTCAAGAGTGTTGAGCGTTATGAGCGTTTACTCCAGACTGAACCTCCCTCATGGTTTGTGCCGTCAAGTTCTATTGAGTTTATCTATATCTACATTCAAAACCCCACCTTTACCGATACGCTCAACACCTGTGTGGAGTTTCTAAGTTCACGTAATGAAAAAATAAGCCATAAATTTCCCCGTATGACTGTTGAGCATGTTATGGAGAAGTCACGTCAAGAGCATCTGCGTATGCAAGAGCGACAAAGACG
This sequence comes from Campylobacteraceae bacterium, assembly GCA_026982175.1. GTDB lineage: Bacteria > Campylobacterota > Campylobacteria > Campylobacterales > Sulfurovaceae > UBA1140. The sequence continues at coordinate 1,429 of JALSHP010000111.1, read as the reverse complement.
TTTCATTGAGACCTCTGGCGAAGCTTTAGAATGTGTGTTTGAGTTTGAGAACCTCCATGTGGTCAAATTTTTACCTCATCATAAAGAGCTTTCTTTGGAAATGGCACGAGAATCAGCCCTTATGCAACACTGTTTAGGTGAGTTTGACAATGTACAAAAAGCAGAGGGTGGTTATGGTTCTTACTACTATGGGCTTATTCAAAATGAAGAGATTACCCTCTACTCTTTGCGTGATGCAAAAAATATGCCCCATGCAACCATCTCCATCAACTACAAACGAGGTGAAGCGTGGCTAGACCAAATCAAAGGTAAACAGAACAAAGCCCCTGTGGCACGATACATTCCTGCCTCTGTCGCTTTTTTTAACCACTTAAAGCTTAAGCAAAATTATCATACTGATTGTCTAGCCATGGGGGTTGTGTTTGTTAAAGGGCGTTCAGAACAGCTCTCACGCATTGAAGATGAAGCGATGCAACAACATCTCATCGCCTATGACCCCTCTTTTATCCACCAGCTACCCAACCCTAGCAAAAGCTCTTTGTGGTTAGCCTCACTGCGTAAGCCAAAAGAGATGGGGAAACTAGAAAATAGCACCGATGCCATGCAAATTGCCTCACTGCTCCAACACCCTCTACTGATGAATGAATTAAAATTGTCAAGCAAATTAAACGCCAAAAAAGTGTTACAACAAAAAGAGCAATATCGTATTGCCAATCGTATTTTTCTCTTTCCAAAACTCGAAGTAGCAAGGATTTAAGATGATGAGCCAAGAAGAAGCCTTTGCTTTAGCCATTGCCAATTTAGAGACCGAACGTCTAAGCCATGCTCAAGAATTATATGAAGTAGAAAACTACTTAGAAGAAGATTTTCATTTTGACATTAAAGCTCCCAATGCCTCAAGCAAAGTCTATCATATCTTACAACTTTTATGGTCAGAAGGTCTGCTAGAGGTCTTTGTTAAAAATAGCATCTTAAGTGAGAAACTAGAGGTGAAAGATTTGGTCGCCTTTGATGCTTCTCGTTTTAGCAAAGTGGTACGTGAACTCTTAAGCCTCAAACTCCTCAATGAAGAAGAGGCATGGGGTTTACTCTTTTTAAATGCCCAGCGTGTTCAAGATAGCTTTGAAAATTTAGAAGCCTTTAAAAAAGCCTATCTTAAGGGAGCATTGTATTTTGAGATACTTTTTAAGGGTGATGAGGAGAACAGAGGGGAGAAAATAGAAAATTTTGATGCCCTGTTTCAAACACAATACACGCATAGCCAAGTTAATTTTATATGGTTAAACGAAGAGATATTTTCTAGCCTCACCATAGCTCAAAATGCAGAAAAAAACAGTCATAAAACTTCTGAAACTAACTTTATGAACTCACTCTTAGCCAAAGAGGACAAAAGAGAGCTTTGGGCTTTTCTTGATGCCATAAGCCAAAA
>JALSHP010000110.1 GCA_026982175.1 Campylobacteraceae bacterium | reverse complement strand
AAAGTAAATCTTATTTACTTTAATCCTTATGGAGGAACTGAGTTTAAACGACCAGAAGAAAAAGACATGAAGAGATTTCAAGAGTACTTAACCCAACATGGTTTACACTGTACGATACGTGAGTCCAAAGGTTTAGATATTTCAGCAGCTTGTGGACAACTACGTGACAATGAATTAGAAGAAGGAGTTTAGTATGCCGTTAATGGATATTTCGTTTATTGTGTTTTTAGTAGTGGTTGTTCTTGGAACAGCTTATGGTATTTATAAGGCGATGACAGAAGAGGAGTAGGTCGGGGTATCCTCACCCCGACATTTGTCGTCTTTGTAAACAACTATTTAATTATCTAATATTAATTGTCGGGGTGAGGATACCCCGACCTACATAAAAAACCTACGTTTTTCTTTCGGACATATCTCCCCTTTTACCTTTAAAAAGTCAATCTTAGAAAAGATGCTATATCTGTTGCCATAAGGAAAATGTAAAGCATTCGCGTGAAGCATTAAACGTGTCGCACCAGTTTCAATTAAGCGTTCTTCCTCTGTAATCTTCATGTCAAGATACTTGTCAGAAGCTTCAAACGATGTTCCATAAATAGGGTCTCCTAAGATGGGATGTTTCACGTGAAACAAATGGATGCGTATTTGATGTAGTCTTCCCGAATGAGGTTTACACTCTACTAAAGTAGTGTCAAGCTCTTCATCATATGCTAAAGGTGTAAAGTCTGTTATAGCCTTTTTCCCCTCTTTTGAAATCTCTACTTTATGTTTACATGTGCTGTAATCATTACGAACACGAATGCCCTCATCTACTGTAAATGGTTTAGTCAATTTTCCTGTTACCCAAGCTAGGTATTGTTTCTTAATTGTTTTGGCTTCAAATGAACCTTTTAAAAAGCGCTCAGCATCTTTGTGTCGTGATGCTAAAAATAGCCCAGAGGTTTCCATGTCTATTCGGTGTGTGCCATTGGCATTTTGTCCAGAGTGCGTTCGGACTTCGTCAAGCATAGAGTATTCGGTTGCCATGGTGTTGGGGTGAACCAATACCCCTGATGGCTTGTCAAAAACCAAAAAGTCTCTGTTGACAAAGATGGGTTTGACTCCTCTACTCTTTGGTTCAAAATAGACTATCTCAACTTCACCCTCAATAATTGCCCCTGTATCGTAAATAGAAACCCCATTAATTAGCACACGACCTTTAGCCACAAGTCGTTGAGCTTCTCCTTGTGTAAAGTTGAATTGACGCATGATATATAGAAATGCTTTGATAGGTTTTTCTATGTGGAAAGGACGTTTTACGAATGGCATATTTTTACCTCTTTCTTAGTCGAATTGGATAGAATTCTATCATAAAAATATGGAAATTGTAGGGTGTCAATTTATTGCACCTTATATCTTTTGCTGCAATAAATTGACACCCTACATAAAGGAACACACAATATGGTAGAACGATACGCACGACCCGAAATGACAGAAAAATGGACACAACAAGCACGATACGATGCATGGCTAGAAGTTGAGAAAGCAGCTGTAAAAGCTTGGGCAAAACTTGGAAAGATTCCTCAAGAGGATGCTGATAAAATTGTTAAAAATGCAAAGTTTTCAGTAGAACGTATTGAAGAGATAGAAGCGATTACGCGACATGACCTTATTGCATTTAACACTTCGGTAAGTGAAAGTCTAGGAGAAGAGTCACGTTGGTTTCACTATGGAATGACAAGTTCTGATGCAGTCGATACAGGTGTAGCACTTCAGATGAAAGCCTCTTTAGAGATTATTATTAAAGATGCCGAGATGCTTATGGAGTCTATTAAAAAAAGAGCCATAGAACATAAGATGACACTCATGGTAGGACGAAGTCATGGAATTCATGGTGAGCCTATTACCTTTGGTTTAACTTTGGCTGTTTGGTACGATGAGATGGCACGACACCTTAAGAACTTAAATGAAACAATGGAAGTGATTGCCGTTGGTCAAATCTCTGGGGCAATGGGGAACTTTGCTCATGCTCCACTTGAACTAGAAGAGTATGCCATGGAAGAGTTAGGCTTAAAACCAGAAGCGTGTTCTAACCAAGTAATTCACCGTGACCGTTACGCACGATTGGCAACGACTTTGGCACTAATGGCATCGTCTATTGAAAAATTTGCCGTACAGATTAGACACTTGCAACGAACTGAAGTTTATGAGTGTGAAGAGTTCTTTGCCAAAGGTCAAAAAGGAAGCTCTGCTATGCCTCACAAAAGAAACCCTATTTTGACAGAGAATATCACAGGCTTAGCACGGATTATTAGAACTTGTGTGACCCCTGCTATGGAGAACGTAGCCTTATGGCACGAGAGAGACATTAGCCACTCTTCAACGGAGCGTTTTTGGTTACCTGATGCATTTATTACCACCAACTTTATGATGCACCGTATAAACAATGTTATTGCCAACTTAACGGTAATGCCAGAGAACATGATGAAAAACTTAAACCTCACAGGTGGGCTTGTTTTCTCTCAAAGAGTTTTACTTGAATTGCCAATCGCAGGAGTAAGCCGTGAAGATGCGTACAGAATTGTTCAACGAAATGCCATGAAAGTTTGGGAAGAGATTCAACAAGGTAAATCTTCAACCAACGATAAAGGAGAATCATTGTATCTTCAATATCTATTAGCCGATGAAGAGCTAAGAGAATCTTTGAGTGAAGAGCAGATACGTGAGTGTTTCAATTTTGATTATTATACAAAAAATGTAGATGCCATTTTCAAAAGAGTTTTCAAATAGAAACAAATATTTTTAAACAAACTATAAAGTAAAAAAAAGTAAAAACTAAGTAATATAATTATAGATAAACAAGGAGAAGTTATATGATAAGAGTGGTCAAAAGAAGTGGTCGTGTGGAGACACTTGACATTACAAAGATTCAAAAAAATACCTCTGATGCAGTCGAAGGACTAGAGGGAGTAAGTCAAAGTGAGTTGGAAGTTGATGCCAATTTACAGTTTCAAGACATGATGAGTTCTGAAGATATACAGCAGACACTCATTAAGACAGCTGTTGATAAGATTGACATTGACCGACCCAACTGGACATTTGTTGCTTCACGGCTCTTTTTGTATGACCTCTATCATAAAGCTGGGCGTAATGTAGGAGGAATAAAAGGTAACTCTTATGCTCACCTCTCTAAATACCTTGAAGCAGGAGAAAAAGAGGGGCGTATTCTTTTAGGCTTAAAAGATAAGTATGATTTAGACGATTTAAATGACTACTTAAAGCCTGAACGTGATTTACAGTTTAACTACTTGGGCATACGAACACTTTACGACCGTTATCTCCTTAAAAACAAAGCAGGACAAGCCATAGAACTTCCTCAACAACTCTTTATGGGCGTTGCGATGTTCTTGGCTCAAAATGAGTTTGATTGTCAAACGTGGGCGAAAAAGTTTTACGACATCTTGTCAAAATTTGAAGTAATGGCAGCCACTCCTACTTTGTCCAATGCACGAACACCACGACACCAATTGTCAAGTTGTTACATCGGTTCAAGCCCTGACAACATTGAGGGGATTTTTGATGTTTACAAAGAGATGGCACTCTTGTCAAAATTTGGTGGTGGAATTGGTTGGGACTGGTCACAAGTACGTGGTATGGGGTCGTACATTGACGGACACAAACACGCAGCAGGAGGAATTGTACCCTTTTTAAAGATTGCCAATGACGTTGCCATTGCTGTTGACCAACTTGGTACTCGTAAAGGGGCAATTGCCGTTTACATTGAGCCATGGCACATTGACGTGCGTGACTTTTTAGACCTCAAGAAAAACTCTGG
>JALSHP010000109.1 GCA_026982175.1 Campylobacteraceae bacterium | reverse complement strand
TTCCTACCCAATCAAAGGCTTTTAAAATGGCTTTTACAGCATCTTCAGAGTTACGCGCTAAATCGGTATCTTCAATTCTTAGTAAAAATTGACCCTCATTTTTTTTAGCCCAAAGCCATGAAAAAAGAGCTGTTCTTAGCCCTCCGATGTGTAAGTAACCTGTTGGTGATGGTGCGAAACGTGTTGTTGTCATAAATAGAGAACCTTAAAAGAAATTAATTTGAAAATTATAACCAACTCTTTAATATCAGAGGCTTAACACTTTGGTGATACTTATGCTATACTTATGCGAGTTAAGGAGATTGAAGATTTGATAATTTTAGGAGATAAGTATAGTTTTAGTGAAATAGAGTATTCACGCCTTAAAAAAAAGTTTAATTCCATTATTCATATAAGCTATAAGAGTAAACCATTTCATAACAATATAGATAAAATTAATGAAGCATTGGAACAATCTACACAAAGAGTTATTGTTTTAAATACCCAAGCCCCACTTGAAAAAGAGCTGATTGTATATCTTACCAAACTCGAACTCCAAAATGTCAAATACATTACCATAGAACATTTTTTAGAAACTTATTTAAAAAAATACTTCATTAGTGAAGAGCTATCAGTCAATACGGCTTTTCTTGAAGAGGTTAGTCCCTACTCTAAGTTTCAATATGCCATCAAACGCTCTATTGATTTCATCGGTATCTTTCTACTCTTCCTTCCGACATTGATTTTTTCGCTCTATACTAAATTTCGTATGCACAAAGAGTCCCCTGGTTCACTCTATTTTGAACAAAAAAGAGTAGGGCTAGGAGGTGAGGAGTTTAACTGTATTAAACTGCGTTCTATGCACTTAAATGCTGAAGAGAATGGGGCAAAATTTGCCAAAGAAGATGACCCTAGAGTTTACCCTTGGGGAGATCGTATTCGTTATACGAAAATTGATGAGTTAGGACAACTCTACAATGTCCTAAAAGGAGAGATGCATCTCATAGGACCTAGACCAGAGCGAAAAATATGGACAAAAGAGTTTGAAAAGTCCATTCCGTACTACAGCCAACGTCATGTAGTCGCTCCTGGCATTACAGGCTTAGCACAACTTAAGTACCAATATGGAAGAGGTAAGATTGATGCCAAAGAGAAGCTGATGTATGATTTGTATTACATTAAAAATTGGTCACTAAAATTGGAGTTAGAGATTATTTGGAAAACGCTTGTCTTTTTGCTGACCAGTAAAAAAGAGGATCTGTCAAATTTTTAACTTAAATTTTAAACTTAAAAGGCTTTAAAATGGCTCTGACTATTTTTCTAATTCGTGGCAGAAGATACCCTTTTAGATTAACCTTATATCTATAAAAACGATTGTTAAAATAGTGTTCCTGCTCCTCTTTTAGCTCTTTTAGCGTCTGTTCTACTTCACAAAATGCTCCTGTTTTTGGAGAGATATAACGAGGAAATAAAATAAGTGTTGAAGCCACCAACTCATCTAAAGAGAGTTCTCTTGTCCGTCTGTCACAGGTTCTATAATCGCTAGTCAATCCCCAACCTGCATAAAAGGGCATACCATAGGTAAAGACCTTCTTTTCTCTCAAAAGTGCATCAAACCCTGCTCCAGAGGTTAGCGTATGTACCTCATCACTTACAGCGATGCATGAATCTATGCTAATATCAGTTTGTATCTCATTGGCACATCTATCCGTTATGGCTTTGGGAATATGCCCTACTCTGTTGCCAGAAAGTACATCAGGGTGTGGCTTGTAGATAATATAGGCATTTGGATTTTGCTCTCTTACCATCTCTAGCAAATCACTATTGTTTAAACCAAATGCTCCAAACTTAATGGACATATCATCTTCTACCTGCCCTGTTACTAAGATGACTTTGTTATATTTTTCTCTATCTATGGCTATCTTTTCATGTGATAAGTGGTTATATTTGGAAAACTTAGAGGCAATTACCTCTGCTCTAACTCTTTTTGCCCTCTCTAAGAGTTCACTACTAAACTGATGGTTTTGTAAGATATACTCCAAATCAGATGGCTTTCGTGGGTCAAAGTAGATACCTCTACTATCTATGCTTAGCGAATAGGGTTTAGCAAATCCTGATCCCAATGCCACCGAGCGAATAAAAGCATCTTCTATGCGATAAACACTTAATCCATTCTCTTTAGCATACTCCTCTACTTTTGGAAACTCTATGATTCCATATATAAAGATATTGGAGTTTTTATCTAAGCCTTTAGAGAGTGCATCATCTAAATCTTTACAGATAAACTTTTGGTTAAGGGGTGCATAAAAAAAGTTCTCTATCTGCATCATTCTCCATGGAGAGAAGTTGAAGAAGTAGAGTTTGTTTTGGTTTGAGGGGTAGGTAATAATATTCATTTACTTACTTTATATTTTTTTAAAAAATTTAATAAAATACTAAAAGCATATTGAGGATTTTTAATTGCTTTAATTACTCTTTTTTTATTTTTTGAAATATATTGCGTTTGCTTTTTAATAGCCAGTTCCATAGATTCTGTACCTATATGATTGATACTTTTTTTATTCTGAGAAGTTATATTTAGTAAGAGTTTATTCAACTCTATATTGCGATTTTTTGGAAAAGCAACCATATTATCATACCAATCAGACGGAACTTCTAAATCTTGTTTTGCTAAGTTATCAAAAGAGACCAAACAACCACTTCCTAAAAAATCTTTATTTGCAAAATCATTTCTTAAACCAAAATCACTAATAATTGCCATTGGTATAGAATTATAAATAGCTTCAATAGCGACAGTAGAACTTAATGTTATTCCTAATTGCATATCTGAAAAACATGCTTCTATGCTTTTATAGGTAAATAAAAGATTATTAGGTAGTATATTGTTTTTAGCATACTCCTCTAAAAGCTTTTCCATAGGATATTTATTGATATGTACTGTTTTTTCATTGCGTGCTACTCTTGGTTTAATATAAATCTTTTCATTTGGATTTTTAAAAGCATACTCAATCAACTTACTTAACAGATAAAATCTATCACTATATGTTTCAGGTATTTTTACCTGTTCAAAAAAATAAATATTTTCTCTTACTTTTTTAAAACTCTCTATTTTTTTAATAATAGGAAAACCATAAAGTAACAGATGCGTATTTAGATTATAAGTCTCTTTAATGCTCTTAGCTATCTCATAATCTATCTTATTGTTACAGAGTAAAATATCTACGTTCATTCTTGATGCAATACTATCAATATCACCAAAAATTACACCAGGAAAGAGTGAAATAGTTATAATATTATCTTTAGTTATTAAGTTACTTTGGCTATAAAAGATAAAAAAATCTTTTATAAATGCATTACCAGCAGATAAAACAATAATATCATACTTATTATAATTTATCTTTTTATACTCACTCATAAAAAAATAAGAACAATTATATTTCTTTCCTTTAAAAATGGAACTTAGCTGTTCTTTTGAAAGTTGATTAGATGCTGTTGTACGAATAAAAATATCTATATCAGAATTATTTATGGCTTCTGAAACTACTAATCCTGTGCGTAGAAATGAATCGTAGGTGGCTAATAGGAGTACTTTTTTCATTTATACAGTTTTTTATTAAAAAAATCTTGATATGCACTATCAACATATTGAAGAACGGCTTCTCGTGCTTTTTGAATATCACCAATCTCAATTAATATATCAATATATTGTGATAAAATTCTTATTGTATAATAATCATGGTTCAATAAAAACTCTATAACCTGAAGAAGTTTATATTTTTTTTCTAAGTTAAATAATGCCATTAGATATAATTCTATAAGCTCTATGCTCATATCTAATAAAGTTTCCTTATACATCTCTTCCACTACTAATTCAACTTTATCCCACTTATTTACTAAGCT
>JALSHP010000108.1 GCA_026982175.1 Campylobacteraceae bacterium | reverse complement strand
TCACCTACTTTCTGAAACTGTCTATCATGTACATTTTTCTCACGCTTGGAATTTGCTAACATCTCGGCTACTTTTTGCTCATGTTCTGCTAATATCGTTTCATGTTCTTGGATATTGTCGTTAATAAACTCTATACGCTCAAAGGTTAAACTCTCCTCAATATCGTTATAATCATCATAAATCTTTGAGATTGTTAGATACTGCATTAAAAGGGTCATAAGAGATAAAAGAGTAAATAAAATAGTAAAAAGCCACTCATCTAAAAATCCTAAACCCTCTTTTTTAATTGCTTTGTAATCATCTATCTTTATTTGTCCGTTAGCTGTCTGTTTTGGCATTGGGTTAGCGTTTCCCCACTCCTCTTTACATTTAGCCTTATATTTACTTTTCCACCCTTTCCACTTATCCACACAATTAGCATAGGCTTCACTTTTTGACTCTCTCCACGCTTGGAGTTCTAAGGTGTAATTATTGGCTGTGGCTTTTCCACTCTCTGCATTTTGTTTTAATATCTGAAACTCTGTACTAGCATTGGTTTTAAATTGGCTGTATAAATTAGCCCCTTTTTCTGCTGTGGCGTATGAGCCTAAAGCATCAAGTAGCACCATAAACATAATAGCAAATATGGCAATAACTAAATAACCCTTTTTAGCCTTTGAGCTAATAATCTTTTTTTTGAGTAGGCTATTAAAAAACTTTGTTAATGCTCCACGCTTGACCGTATCAAACATAATCAACATCAATATAAAAGAGATTAGGGCTGTATTAAGCGTTGAGCTATTGACCTCTTCACCATTGGTAAAAAATGGTAGGACTATGGAATAAACCCCAAAGGTGGAAACTATGCCACTTACAACTAAGCCCCCAATGCTTTTTAAATCATGAGAACTATTAATTAAATAGTCTGCTAATATTTGGTTTTTGATTGGTGGTTTTTTAGTTGCCATTTTGAACCCCTTTATAGTTTTTTAAAAGGTTGGTTTTCTTTGTTTTTTTGGTTATCATTTTATGTCCTTTAAGATGCTTTTCTTTGGATAGGTTAAGGGTAATAATTGGTAGTTATGCCCTTAACAACTCTTTAACTGTTCTTCAAATTTCTTTCTATTTTCGTAAATTGCTACTAAAACCCCACCTCTTAATAAATAAACGTGTAAGCCTTTGTATTCGTAACTGGTGAACCTAACTTTTAGCCCACAATCATTAAGGTTAAAACCTCTTTTTGTTTTACTTATTAGCATTTCGTTCAGCTCTCATTATTTCGGTTAGTTCATCACTTACAAGGTTGAACCGTTCCAGTAGTCTTTGGTTGCTGTATTCAATACCACTAAGTATCTGTAAAAAATCACTATCACGGCTATAGTTGTCACCTACTTCTACTTCTATGTAACTTTTGTTACTCCTTAAGTAGTAGGCTAATTCTGTCCGTAAAGCGTCAAAATCTTCTATCACGTCATATAACTTTCTTAACATGCTTCTAGCTCCTAAACTGCTAATACATATCTTCTAAAATCAGAAGATTTAAAACGCTCTAACGCATCCACGCTGTTAAACTGCTCTTTGCTCTCATGATTGTTCATGAACCTATTATCTAATAAAGAATTTATCTGATAAGTGAGGTAATCAGTATCATAAGACTTAACACCAGTCTTTTTTGATACCTCATCAAGTTCACATAAATCATCTATAAAATTAAAACCCTCTATGTACTGGGTAAAGCCCTTATTCTCTCTCTTGGTCACGTCAAAGGTCAAAGTAACCTCCAAGCGTTTCCAGTTTCGTAAATCTGCATTTATGCCCCTTTGCTTGTGGTGTTGTGTCTGTTTTAAATATTTGTCATAGTAAAGTATTCTACTAATACGCTCTAAGCCCTCCACCTCGTTAATGTAAAGGCTTGTAGCTCCATTAGGTGGGATAATAACCCCACGCTTAGAGAAAGGCATTAAATCATCTTTAAAGGCTTCTTTCCTCTTGTGGCTTATGCTTCTTTGGTCTTCTGTATCAATCGCAACATCTAAAGAGTCAAGTTTAAAAGTTTTTCTTTTAGTAAACTGGCTAATAGTCTTCATGGCTTCACTCTGTACCTTGCTAGTAGGTTGATGAAGTCCAGTAAAAACAATCATACAAAAGCTATCTTTAGCCTTTTTATGGTGAGTGGCTAAGTCAAAGAGTAACGGCGTGTTACGAATGATTATCATGTAATTAGATACGCTCTTACCCTTGGTTAGCTTGACCACTTCAATAACTGGGCTAAATTTCTCTACTTTGTAACGCTTTTTAAAATCTCTCTTAGCTTCTTTTTTAAGCTTCTTAATGGCTTCACTTACTGGGCTATTTTTTGGGGCTTGAATGGCTTTTAAACCTCTCTTACTAAGCATCTTAATAGCTGTTTTATAATTGGCTGTTAGGCGTATGGTATCTATACCCATTTGTTTATGGGTGATAGTCGCTTGACTAAAAAGAATATCAGCAATAGAGGGGCTAGTAACATTCATTATCTTAGTCACGTTTTGCCCCTTTCATTGCTGTATTCATCATTGTTTAACTCTTAGGCTTTCATCTCTACTTTATTGGATTTAATCCATTGGTCAATGTCAGAAAGGTTGTACTTTATAAAATTACCGATTTTATAAAAAGGTATTTTTTTATCCATGCGTAATTTAGCTTGTGTAGATAATCCAAACCCATGTAATTCTTTTAACTCTTTAGGGGTTATCCATTTGTGTGTAGGGGTATTCTTTGAACTCATTTCTATCCTTTGGGTATTTTTTAAAACTAAATCTATTTAAAAGAACCAGTTTGATGTCTAGAATTATAGCCTAAAATAACCTAAAGGATAACTTAATTATAACCTTATAGGTAACTTATAACATGTATAGTAGTTCCAAATAGTATACTTTCGGTTCTTTTGAGTGTATTTAAGAGTATTTAAATTCTTTTATAAATTACCCTTTAGGTGTATTTGTTCTTTCTAATAGGTCAATTTTTGATATAATATTTATAAAAACTAAGGCTAGTTATGGAATATGAAGAGTATAAACAAGCATTAAAAGAGTTAAGTTTAAGCATGAAAAAGTTCTCTGCAATGATTAATACTAGCTATGCAACTGTTATCAAGTGGGGAAAAGATGGTCGTGCTGTTCCTAACTGGGTAGAAACATGGTTAAACCTTTATAAAGATAAAAAACAATTAGAATTAGAACTAGAAGCGTTAAAAGATGAAGACTGTGAAGAATATAAGGCATTGGCTAAAGCTCTTCAAGGTGTTTTAAATAAAGATAAATAGGCTCTAAAGCCCACTATAAAACAATTCCGACATTTTAGCATAGCATCAATTCCGATATTTTTTAAGGGTATTCTTAAAATCAATTCCGACATTTTAAGAGGGTATATCTTTACGCCCTCCTTGTTACTGGGTGGGGCTTGGTCTTTACTTTCTGTTTACCTTTACTCTGTGTGGTCTTTGCCTTGCTCCTTAGTAGTAGCTTTTTAAGCTACGTTACTCTTAGTGATAAGGTGTGAAGTATGAGAGAAAGAAGAAAAGAATAATCTAAAAGAAAGAAGTATCAACTACTAAGAAAGTTTAGTAGCTTGGTTAGGGTTGATGTTTATTTAAATGAGTAAGTTATAAATAATATTAATATGGTTTAATTCTTCATCATCTGTTAATAGGTGTTTGCTTGTAGATAGAAAGGTACTGTAAGATAAAAAAAGTTCTTCAAGGGTCGGAAGCACCCCGTTTTGTCTGTCTCGTTTAGGTTTTTTGGGGAGGTATTACTTTATTGTCAAGTTTCACCACGTTATACCATCCCAAAAGCAATCTCTTGAAACACACTTGGTAAAATCTTAAATATTTCAGGTTTCGTTTGAAACCAACTCTGCAC
>JALSHP010000107.1 GCA_026982175.1 Campylobacteraceae bacterium | reverse complement strand
ATTTTGGTAGTGAATGAGTACAAACTCACGCGTCGCCCCTAAAACCACCCGTTTCTCTACCCCTTTAAACAGCCCTACTCCGTGGTTTTCATGCACAATATAGTCACCAAGTTTTAGCTCATCTAAAATAATACTCGCTTTTTTAACTTTTTTACGTTTAATGGGTTTATTAAGTGAGATTATCACCTCTTTTTCAGAGATAAGATTAACAATAATATCTTCATAAATAAAATGGATATTTTCAAATGAGTTAAGTTCACTTCCCCTTACAATCGACTCATTTTTAGCAATAACCGTGATGCGTTTATGTTTGTTGGACTCCAAAATGGCATTGGGTTTAATGACTTCAAGTTCTCTTACTTTTTTAGCTTCTGGAATAATCGCTAAGTTAAAAGACTCTTTTTGAATTAATGGCGTATCTAATGAATAAATCTCCTCTAACTCTTCGCCCATATTATCTAGCAATAGCGTCTCAAAACTTTCTAAATAATTCTCTGCAAAGTCATCTAAGTACCAAAAGCCCAACGAGTCAATGTCTTTAACAAAAGTGTCTAGCGAACTCTTTTCAACACGTGACTTTAAGGTGTTGTACTCCTCCTCTTCAAAGCCTAAAAGAGCAGGAATAATGCGAATGCTCTCTAACTCTTCTTTATCACTTTTTTGGGTGTCCACCGAAAAAGCACGAATACTCTCAACCTCTTCATCAAAGAGTGAAATTCGGTACGCCTCTTCGCCCCCTAAAGAAAAAACATCTAAAATGTCTCCACGAAAAGAGACCTCCCCTTTTTGAGTCACAATATCCACAAAATGGTAGCCCCAATAGTAAAGCGTATCTTTTAGCTCTTTTAAATTTAACGTAGAGGCAAACTCTATGTGCAATGTTTTAAAATATTTTTCTTGAGGTAAGGGTAAAAGTAAGGTTCTAAGAGGTGAGATTAAAAGCTTTTTCTCTTTACAAGAGAAGTAGCCGTGAAGTGCTTCTATGAGTTCATGAAATTCACTCTGAAATGAGCGTAAATCATCTCCCTCACTTAAACGTAAATCAGGCAATACAAAAGATTGGCAATTTAAAAGCGTAGCTGTGTCAGCAGTTTTGTGAGCTTCTTTGTCATTTTTACAAACAAAAAGGCTTCTTTTCTTAAGCAAAATATCCTCTTTTTGAAGATATTCATAAACATCAGACTGTTTCATTTCTCTCTTTTTTAGTAAGTTATTATTAGATTAATAACCTATTTTTTTAGGTTGAACAATATGCACATCAGAGATGTCATCACGTTCAACACGACCAGATACAATTTTTGTTTCACCCTCAAAAACAGCATTTGGCTCAATAATAATGTTATTTACTTTAACATCTCCATAGACTTTACCATACGGCATAATGTCAATCACTTCACCTGTAAAATTACCTCGAAACTCCCCAGAAACAAGTAATTTAGCAGCTTGAATTTCACCAGAAACACGACCACTTTTCCCCACAACAACTTCTGATTGTGAAATAACAACGCCTTCAAACTCCCCATTTAAAAGAATGTTGCCCTCACACCGTATCTCCCCTTTCATGTTCGTCCCAGGTGTAATAATACTCGCCGAACTCACCGCGGTTGTTTTTTTCTTCTTTCTTCCAAAAAATGCCATATCTCTTCCTTTGTAATTTATAATATACATTATATCAGATTATTATTTATTTTTAATACATTTTTTTGGTTCAAGAAGTTATTTTTAAAAAAGCCTCAAGCACATAAAATGAACCAAAGACCAAATAATCACGATGCTTATCAATATTTTTAAATGTTTTATACTCAATCTCTAATGCGTTTAAACTCTCTTCTAGTAAATCTCTTTCCAAAGCTCTACTACTTTCAATCTCTATGATTTCCACATGTTCTATATGGGGCTTAAAAGAGGCTAAAATGCCTTTATGGTCTTTATCTTTTAATGCATTGTAAATTAATATTGGTCGTTTTTTCTCTTTTTTAAGGGCATTCACAATCGCTTCAGCTGCCAATAAATTATGTCCGACATCAACAATGACATTGGGTGAAATAGCATAAAAACGTCCAAATAATCTAACACCTTGCAAATCATTTAAGCTATAAGATAAATGGAGATACTTTAAAGCATAAATTGCCAATAGGGTATTTTCAAAAAGATACTCACTCCACCCTTTCTTCTGTGTCAATGCTTTTATCGCTTTATATTCTTTAGCATACTCTTGTTGAAAGTTTTGCACTTCATAGAGTGTGGCATTTTTCTTTTTGGCAATGCTTCGAGCTACCTCATAAACACGCTCATCACCTTGAAATGCTAAGATGAACGCTTTGTCAATTGAGTTTATTTTGGTAGTGGCTATCTCTTCAATGCTTTCCCCTAAAAAATCTTGATGGTCAAGCCCAATGGGGGTAATAAGAGAGAGTGCTTTTGGGCAAACATTCGTGGCATCAAACTCACCACCTAGCCCTGCTTCTAACACCATTACCTCTAGCTTTTCCATTGCCACAAAAGCCAAAAGTGTGGTGTACTCAAAGTAACTCAAACCATCACTCACCTCTTTGCCCAAAATAGCATAGAGTCTGTCATGTGCTACGGCTAATGCCTCGTCAGAAATATCTGCACCCTCCATCCAAAGACGTTCATTAAATTTTAAAATATGTGGCGAAGAGAAGTGTCCTACTTTTTTGCCTGAAAAATGAAGCAAAGAAGCCATAATTCGCCCTGTACTCCCCTTGCCATTTGTCCCCACAATATGAATGGTCAAAGGCTGTTTGATATGTGGCTTTAAAATTGTATAGGCTTTATGTACCCGTTGATGGTCTATCTCTTTATAGTAGAGTGGCTTTTGCTCTATGAATTGCCAAAAACTATTTTTCATAAGACTATTTTGCATGAACCAGATACCCCTTAACAGCTAAATAGCTAATAAACTCATCGAGTGCTTTTAGAGAACCTTTCTCAATAGCTTTAAAACGTACATCATTAGAGATAATTGCCGAGGGGAGAATGGGAAATTCAAAACGCCCAATGAGGCTTCGTTTTTCAAGCGTTTTTCCCTTTTGAAACGTAAAATCTAGCGTAATATGGGCTTGATAAAAGACAACATATCCATTTCTATCATACTGTAAAGGAATAAAACGAATCTTTTTATAGCTCACTAAGATGCTACTGTCTGCATTTTTTTCTTTAGCCACTTTTCGTTTCAGACGGGTTTGAAGTGCCATATTTAAAGCATCTTTTATTAAAACGGCATTTTCAGGGTCAGAGAGTGAGACATCAACCTCTGTATAAACATTTTCACCAATAAGCTTTTGTGTATAAGAAGCAGAGGGCTTATAGCCACAGGCTGTAAAAAATATAAAAATTAAAGAAAATAAAAAGAATTTTTTCATGAGGTTTCCTATTATTTTAGGATTTAAAGATGGTACACCCATCAGGATTCGAACCTGAGACCTTCGGTACCGCAAACCGATGCTCTATCCAGCTGAGCTATGAGTGCAACATTTATGTTGAGAGGTCGGAATTATAACCAATAAATCTGTTAATTACAAGGTATTATTAACAGATTCTCTCCAATTGTCAGATTTATTAATATTATGGAACTTTAATACCATTTCTACTTTTGCTTTTGGTACCTTAACGGCCTCTTCAATTAAAGCGACATCGACCCCCTCTTCATAGAGTGCTATGATTTTCTCTCTCATTGTTTCAACATCTACTTCAGATGGTACTTCTTCTATACTCTCTTCAGTGGTAGAAGATTTTAGACTCTCAAGCTTTTTTACCAAATAGGCTACACGTCGATGAAGCTCATCATTTTTTGCTTTTTCAAGTATGATGTAAAATAGAATGCCTACCACTCCCACAAAGGAGAAGAGTGAAAATATAAATTGTA
>JALSHP010000106.1 GCA_026982175.1 Campylobacteraceae bacterium | reverse complement strand
TAGAAAAGTTGGCTCTTCATTCTTATTGATATTAAAAAATATGGACTCCGTTCCATACTTTTCTTCTCTTTTCTCAATGGTAGCGGTATGAAAAGAGTTCTCTTGATTGAGCTTTTGGTAAGTTATCTGAATATAGTCATCATCAATGGCTTTGGGCATTAACATTTTACAGAAATGAAGCTCTGCTAAGTCGAGCCAAGTTTTTAAACTTCTGTTTCCGTCTAGGTCTGGATTGGGAGCTACAAAAAATAATTGGCTAGAAGTTTTGAGTGCATCTTCTAGCCAAGTGGTAATTTGAAGTAAGCTTTGATTAGTAATTTTTTGCATTTTTAAGACGCTATTTACTTAACACTTTGTGCAATTAAATGAATAGCCATTCCATAAGAGGTGGAGTGATTGTATTTGGTTAAGACTCTAAAGTTTCTGCCACCCATCCAAATGTCGTCGTGGGTTGTATTTTTCGTTTTGAGTAGATAGGCTTTAGACTCATTGAATGGTTCTGTTGGTCGTATGCCCATTTTCGCTAAATATTTGACAGAATATTTTTTCTTATAAGAGGTTTTAAGTTTCTTAAAACGTGTACCAGAGAAGTTAGTAGGAACAGCGACTACGCCACCTTTTACCCACCCTTTTTTGTGCATAAAATGAGCAATCACCCCAATGGCATCTTTTAAATTCCAAGGGTCTTTAATTCCATCGCCATCATAATCCACCATAAAACGTCTTTGAATAGACGGCATTTGTTGCACAGCTCCCATTGCCCCTGCGAATGAGCCGTATTGGGTGTAGATGTCTCGGTTCTCTTCTCGCATGAGTAAAAATAGATTTTTAAGTTCAGCATTGAACCATTTGTGCATTCGGTTTTTGTGAAAGCCCAAAGTTGCCAAAGAGTCCAAGACCCTAAAGTCACCTGTATATGTGCCATATTTACTCTCAACACCCATAAACCCTACAATGTAGTCCATGTCAATACCATACTCATCTTCGGCACGTTTAAGGGTTTTGTAGTAGTTTTGTTTAAACTCACGTGCGAGTTGCATGGTCTCTTCGTTGAGAACATTCTTTTTGTAACGCTCCCATGTTCCGTTGGTGCTACCTGCTTTGTATTTACCAACATAACGGGCAAGGGTCTCTTTGTCTAGCATTGCATTGCTTAGAACCTCTTCCATATAAGAGCGTTTAAAGTGGTTTTTTTTGACCATCATGTTAATGAATTTTTGCACATTTGGTTTGGCTAAATAGTTGTAAGGCACAGGTGGTTTTGCCTCTTTTGCATTGAGCGTGAGTGTGGTGAGTAGTATTATGCTTATATATTTGATTGTTTTTATATTAATTCTTTTCATGCTTGATTATATGGAACATCAGCTGAAATATGAGGACAGAGTTTTAAAATTAAAAGAAACTTTGGGCTTTACGCAACAATTTCCAATAGAGTTTATGTTAAAATGATTGTAATATATTTTTTAGAAAGAAAACAATGGCAAAAAATGACAATTTTACAACAAAAATAATAGCTGGGGAGTTTAAAGGGAAACAGATAGAAATTCCCAACATCTTCACTACACGTTCTTCCAAAGGGATTTTAAAAGAGTCTCTTTTTAATACTTTACAGTTTGAAATTATGGACAAAAACTTTGTAGAGGTTTTTTCTGGTTCAGGCTCTATTGGACTTGAAGCATTGAGTAGAGGGGCTAGTCAATGTTTTTTCATTGAGTATAATAAAGTAGCTTATAGAGTTTTGCAAGAGAATATTAAACGGCTCAATCCTGCTAAGTGTCAGCATCTCTTTGGCGATAGTTTTGAGCTGTTTGATAGTGTGCTGAAAATGGTGGAGGCTAGAGATGAGAAAACCTATTTTTATTTTGACCCACCTTTTGCCACACGTGACGGCATGGACGATGTTTATGACAAAACTTTAGCACTCATTGAGAAGATAGATGCTTCAAAATGTATGATGGCAGTAGTTGAACACATGAGTCAACTAGAGATGCCCAAAGAGATAGGCGATTTAGAGCAAGTAAAGCGTAAAAAGTTTGGACGCTCTACCATGACCTATTATGCCCCTAAAGAGGAGATGTAATGGCAACAGATAAAGACCACATAGCACTTTTTATAGATTGTGACAACATCTCACATAAAGCGATTGAGGGGATTATCTCTGAACTTAGTAACTATGGGGTGGTGAACATTCGCCAAGCCTATGGAAACTGGACAAAGAGTAACCTGAAAAATTGGGAGTCTAAGCTTTTGGAGTTTGCCATTAAGCCCATTCAGCAGTTTGACTACTCTAAACAGAAAAATGCAACAGATATTTTAATGACCATTGATGCCATTGATATGTTGCACACCAAAAAGATAGATGCTTTTGCCATTGCCACGTCCGATTCAGATTTTACCCCTGTGGTGATGCGTGTGCAACAAGAGGGCATTAAAGTGTTTGGATTTGGAGAGAAAAAAACCCCTGAAGCATTTATGGCTGCTTGTTCACAGTTTATCTTTACCGAAAAATTAATGGCAACAACGGTTACACCGATTGATAAAAATTCAGTTAAAGAGGTAAAAGAGGCACGAAAAACGACGGAGGAACTTCAAGCTGACAAGTGGTTACGAAAGCTTCTAGCCAATGCCTTAAACCAAACCATGGATGAATTTGGTTGGTCAAATTTAGCTGATATGGGAGCGTATATTAACAACAACTCCTCTTTCTCTCCTGTCAACTATGGTTATAAAAAACTAAGTACCCTCTTAAGAGTTATGGATTTATATGACCTCTATTTGGACAAAGAGAGTAAACAGATGTCGGTTAGATGCAAAAACTATAAGGCATAACTTATATTTAAAGGATAATACGATGAAGAAAATTTTAACCTTACTATTAATTTTAAACATTACTTTTTTATGGGCAATGACCGATAAAAAATCGGTCAATCAAATTGATGATTGGGAATATAATGCAACCGCTCCATTGATGGACAGTTCACGCCGTATGTATATGCAAGGTAATGTGAAGATGGCATCACCAATGGCGATGAGTGCTAAAAATATTGGTCTTTCGGTGGGTGGTGCGAAAGACACCAACAACTTTAAAGCCAATATTGAGAATAAATATTTGCCAAAACTAGACTCTATCACCTATGAGGGTCAATTCTATCAACACTATTTTGAAACAGGCTTAGAAAAAGAGTGTAAGGAGCTTTTTTGTCCCTCTTATGCATCTGCAAAACGGCTTAATCCTTTTACTAAAGAGGAGGAGTACTTTTTAACCGTGGGCTTAAACTCTGGTATTAAAGAGGGTGACTTTAAACGTAAAAAGCTAAATTTGGTGGTAGTTTTAGATATTTCAGGTTCAATGAACTCTCCTTTTAGTAGTTATTACTATGATAAATTAGGCAATAAGATAAGCAATGGCGACAAAGAGAAAAAAACAAAAATGAAAATTGCCAATGAATCCATTGTTGCGATGCTCTCTCATCTTGATGACGATGATAGCGTAGGGGTGGTTCTTTTTGACCATAATGCCTACAAAGCAAAAGCGTTAAATCAAGTGAAAAAGAGTAATAAAAAAGCCATTCGTAATCATATTTTAGAGCTTAAAGCACGTGGTGGTACCAATTGGTCAGCAGGGTACAAGGAGGCATTGAAACTCTTTGAAGGTATTGACTCAAAAGATGAGGTGGAGAACCGTATTATCTTCTTAACAGATGCCATGCCTAATAGTGGTGAGTTAAACAAAAACAAACTCTTTGGTATGGCAAAAGAGGCTGCAGCCAAAGGGATTAACACGACCTTTATTGGTATTGGGGTAGATTTTAACAATAATCTAGTAGAAGCAGTCTCAAAAACCAAAGGAGCAAACTACTTCTCGGTACACTCTAGCAAAGCTTTTTCTAAA
>JALSHP010000105.1 GCA_026982175.1 Campylobacteraceae bacterium | reverse complement strand
TAAAATCTTAGCCGATAAAAAAAGAGAGATTCAAGATGCTGATTTAAGAGCTTTAGTAACCAATGAAATGACCAAATCGACACAAATTTTTGAGTTGATTTCATTGCAACTTATGGACTGCTCCAATGGTGTGCCAAGTGCTGCGGTGAGCGTGAGAAAAGAGGGTGAAGAGATTTTAGAGACAGGCATTGGTGCAGGAATGATTGATGCTATCTTTAAAACCATTGAGAAAATCTCTGGCTTAGAGAGTCGATTAAAGAGCTACAAAGTGAAGTCTGTCACCGAAGGTAAAGATGCTCTTGCCTCTGTAACGGTAAAAGTAGAGTTTAGTAAAGATGAACCTGCTATTATTGGGCATGGAGTACATTTAGACACCATGGTCGCAAGTGCTAGGGCTTACATTGGAGCGTTAAACTCTTATCTTAGTATGGAGGGAATGTTGAAAAAGCGTTACAGTGATAGTGGGAAAACAGTTTAAAAGAGGAGATAGCTTATGTATACCGTACACATAGACAAAGAGTGTTCTTGTTTTAAAAAGAGTGAATATGAGAACAATAAAACATTTGAGAATCAAAAAGATGCTTATAACTATGCCACACTTGTGGCTGAATTTATGACCGAAGAGTTTTGTGGTCAACACATTTTTACAGCTCATCGAGGTGAAGAGAGCAGTTTTATTGTCGCTTCAAAAATCAATGTCGATTTTGTTACAGGAACCACAGCTCATATCACTTGTGATACAGGCTGTGGTTCTACGGATAACTGGTCGTTGGAGAAGGGTACTACTAAAAAAAGTTAATCATCATTATGAAGTTGTCCACTAAAGTCAAAGCCAAATTTCATTTTGTTGGCTATCTCCTCTTGGACTTCATCTATTAAATCTTCAATCTCACCCTCAATACGTTCAATAAAAAGGTTTTGCTCTCTTTCACGTTTAAATTTATGGACGGTGTACTCTTTTTCTGCACCATGTTCTTCAATGAGCTTTTCTAGGCTATCTTCCCAAAGTAGGGTTATTTCACGTTCAATGGTTCTGGCTTCTTCTTCATCTGGGAGGGTATAGTTAAAGGCAACGGTATCAACGTATGTTATCACTTCATACTCTTCATTGTTTGGCATTGGTATTTCCTTATTGTAATTTGTTGTTGTTTGAGTGTTATAGCAAAAATAACTTTAAAGCAGTAAAATAGTTGAGGCAAAGCATTGCCTTTTGAGCCTTAAAAAGCTAAACTAGCACAATTAATTTACAAATATTCATTAAAGTACTCATTATGATAAAAAAAATAACACTTCTTCTCTTACTCATTCCTTTTTTGCTTTTTGCTAACATCACGGTAGGTGCTGAACATAGCCGTGAATACTTACCTCTACTCAAAGGAAAAAATGTTGCCCTTGTGGTCAATCAATCCTCTTTAGTTTACGGTGAACATTTGGTTGATACCCTTTTAGCTCAAAAGATAAATGTGGTGAAAATCTTTGCTCCTGAACATGGCTTTAGAGGTAAAGCAGATGCAGGACAACATCTTAAAAATGGGCTTGATACTCAAACAGGTTTGCCCATTGTTTCGCTTTATGGTAAACATAAAAAGCCCACACATGCTGATTTGAAGAACATTGATGTTTTACTCTTTGACATTCAAGATGTGGGAGTGCGTTTCTACACTTATTTGTCTACGCTTCACTACATCATGGAGGCAGGGGCTGAAAATAATATTGAGGTGATAGTCCTTGACCGACCCAATCCCAATGGGGCTAGGATAGAGGGTGAAGTGTTAAATTTAAAATACAAATCATTTGTGGGAATGCACCCTGTACCCATACTCTATGGCATGACCATTGGAGAATATGCTTTAATGATAAATGGTGAGGGTTGGCTCAAAGGGCATAAAAAAGCCAATCTAAAAGTAGTAAAATTGGGTAATTATCGGCATGATGCCTATTATGCTTTAGAGGTGAAGCCATCGCCAAACTTACCTAACGATTTGTCAGTCTATCTCTACCCCTCTTTGGCATTTTTTGAGGGAACAACTTTTTCAGCTGGTCGTGGAACATTACAACAGTTTCAGCTCTATGGTTCGCCTTATTACACGAAAAAAGCGTTCTCTTTTACCCCTATTTCACGCGAGGGGGCAAAACACCCTAAACATCAAAACAAAAAGTGTTATGGGGTCGATTTGTCTTTTGAAGCCATAGATGCTTATGGAGGAATTAATTTAAATTACTTATTGGATGCCTATAAGCATTATCCTTATAAAAATAAATTCTTTTTAAAGAGTAGATTTATAGATAAGTTAGCAGGGTCAGCCAATTTACGCAAACAAGTGTTGGCAGGGAAAAGTGCCAAACAGATTAAAAAATCTTGGCAAAAAGGCTTAAATAAATTTAAGAAGGTACGTCAAAACTATCTGTTGTATCCATAAAATTAAAAGGGGAGAGTGTTATTGAGTGATAGAAAAATTTTAATGTTTTTGGCATGGGGAATATTTGGACTGCTAATTTATGCCATTTGGACTGGTAGAGGGTTAAACACAACAGTACTCATTCAAGCAGGTCATGTGGGGAGAACTACGGGAAATATTGGTTCAATACACAATGGTTTGGTAGAATCTAAATGGAACGAACGCGTTGCCATAAGAGTAGAAGAGATTTTAAGAAAAAGAGGCATTGCCGTTGACCGAGTAGGGGCAAAAATCCCTACTACCAGTGCCGTTATAGCTGTTGCCATTCATTTTGATGGTTCTGAAAAAGCGTGTAAAACAGGAGCGTCTATTGGTCATGATGGCTCACCTGAAAGTAAACTTTTAGCCAAACATTGGCGACAAGAGTATGATGCTTTTTTCCCATTTAAATGGCACAAAGATAACTATACCAAAAATTTAAGTCACTACTATGGCTTTTCAAAAGTGACCACCTCTAAAGGTTTTTTGGTATTAGAGTTGGGTGAAATAACCTGTAAAAAACAGACCGATTGGCTAGAGCCAAGGTTGAATCAAGTGGCGAGTAAGATTGCCTATTTTATAATTAAGGAATTAAAAAGATGAATAAATTATTATTAACACTAAGTGCTTTTAGCATTTTGGCGTATGCCAATGAGACTCATGAACTTAAAATCATAGACAAACCGATTAATTTTGGGCAAGAGCGTATTGATATGACCAAAGAGTATATTAAAAAACATTACGGTTTTGAGGTAGATAACATTGAGATAGAACCTAAAATCATTGTGCTTCACTGGACAGCTGACATGAGTTTTGAGAAGAGTTTTAACCGTCTTAAACCTCAAAAGCTTTTTTCGGACAGAAAAGACATTGCCAAAGCATCGGCATTGAATGTCTCGGCTCAATTTTTGGTCAAAAGAGATGGTACAATCTACCGACTTATGCCAGAAAATTGGATGGCACGTCATGTGATTGGGCTGAACTACTCTAGTATTGGGGTTGAGAATGTTGGGGGAAAAGGGAACAAAAAAGATGACCTCACTCCTGCACAGTTAAAATCTAACATTGCCTTGGTGCGTTATTTGAAAGAGAAGTACCCAAGCATTACCCACATGATAGGACACCATGAGTACAAAGAGATGGATGGTACAGAGTTATGGTTGGAAAGGGATAAGGGCTACCGAACTGAAAAGTCTGATCCAGGGGACGCGTTTATGAAAAAAGTGAGAGATGCTGTGAAAGATTTGAAGCTTTTAGATACTAACAAATAGCTAACAAAACTTTTATATAATCCTTAAAACAAATCAAAAATTTAAGGATATTAAATGAAAACAACAATTAAACTAGGGGCATTGTCTCTGATTACAGCAGCATTCTTAAGTGGGTGTGGCGATAGCACAACAACAGTAGAAGAGCCAACAAACTCAAACACTACAACTGAAGAGAATACAACAAACTCAAACACTACAACTGAAGAGACTACTGCCTCTGA